>DYOT01000186.1 GCA_020720345.1 Candidatus Caenarcanum sp. | reverse complement strand
GAAGTCTTTTTGACTTCGCAGCCGGAATATTTTATAGCGGAATCAGGGTCTTTTAAGCCATTTCCTGTTAAAACACAAACAATGGTCGAATTTTCCTGAATTTTGCCAAGTTTGTTTGCCTTTATTAATCCCGCAACGGAAGCCGCACTTGCAGGCTCTGCAAGAACTCCTTCTGAAGATGCCAGAAGTTTATAAGCTTCTATAATTTCTTCGTCTGTTACAAAATCTATTAAACCGCCTGATTCGTCTCTTGCCGCAACAGCATAATCCCAACTTGCAGGATTGCCGATTCTTATAGCCGTTGCTATAGTTTCCGGCTTTAAAATTCTTTCGCCTTTTACTATTGCCGCAGCTCCTTCAGCTTCAAAGCCGTACATTTTCGGAGTATTTAAAGAAAGCCCCTTTTCGTAATATTCTTTAAAGCCTTTCCAGTAAGCAGTAATGTTTCCCGCATTTCCAACCGGAATACACAGATAATCAGGGGCTTTGCCTAATGCATCGCAAACTTCAAAAGCTGCTGTTTTCTGCCCTTCTATCCTGTATGGATTAACTGAATTTACTAGAGTTATAGGATATTTTTTTGATAGTTCGATTACTATTTCCAGAGCCTCGTCAAAATTACCGTCAATTGCTATGACTTCCGCCCCGTACATCATAGCCTGTGATAATTTTCCCAGTGCAATATATCCGTCAGGGATAAGCACAAACGTTTTCAAGCCGGCTTTTGCTCCGTAAGCCGCAGCAGCAGCACTTGTGTTTCCTGTGCTTGCACAGATTATGGCATTACTGCCTTCTTCAACGGCTTTGGAAACCGCCATTGTCATTCCTCTGTCTTTGAAGCTCCCTGTGGGGTTGGCTCCTTCATATTTAAGATAAATTTCAGCGTTGATTTCCGCTTTTTTAGCCAGATTATCAGCTTTAATCAGCGGTGTATTGCCTTCATTTATTGTAATTACCGGAGTTTTTTCGCTGACAGGCAAAAATTCATTGTATTTGTTGATTAAGCCTGTGTATCTTTGAGTTTCTGTTTTCATTTTGTCTTTCCTTATATCACATGTTTATACATACCATTATTATTCTACTTCCAACGCTAATTTTATTTGACCATTATCAATCTCAAAACCTAAAATACTTTCTTCTGTTTTTGATTTATTAAATTTGTATTTTGCCCTTATCACATCCCATTGTGATTTCAATTCTTTATATTCCCAACCATTTAAAACTGCTATATCTTCGTACATATCAACAATCATTCTATCTTTATTATAAGGAAATTGTATGTTAGAAATGTTCTTTTTAAACAATTCTGGGCATAATTCATATATTTTGTTAATTATAGTCGTCATATTGGGTTTATAACCCAAGTTACACGGTATATTTTCATATTTGCCTAACGAACAGCCCAAACAAATTTCATAAAGCATTAAAATATGTAAATATTTAGTTTTATCTATTTCGTATTCTGTGAAATTAAAATGAGCAACGTAATTTCTTAATTTTATTAAAGAAAATTGATTTTTTTTTAATTCTTTAAACTTAATATCCTTTTTTGAATAAAAATTATTGACAATCTCAGGAGTTCTAAAAGCTTCTTCTGTAAATATAAAATGAAGTAAATGTCTCAATGTTAGCATATTCATTATTTGTTGAAATTTTATTACATTATTTAAAGATTTATTATCCCTAATTTTTATAAAATAATTTCTATCTTTTGATTCATTTTTATATGATTTATAGATATATTCATTGTTAAAAAACTTTTTAAAAACAGTCATTGCGTTATCTTTATAAACAGTCAAAACAGTGTTAATAATTTTATGTTTTATAAGTAATTCAAGCCTTAATAATCGTTTATATATTTTACTAAATTCATATTCAAAATTTTCAAATTCATACATGTTAAAATTTATCCTTGTATATCTTGACATTTAGGTAAAAAGACTAAATAATAAAGGAGTACCCATAGTTATGAGGCACAGGTGGACTAGAGCCATCCCTCCGGTACAAAAGAACAAGACAAGAGCCAGCCATGAGTTGGCTCTTTTTTAATTTTTTATATTTTGCATTTTATGTTCATATTTTTTCCTTTATTAATTCGGTTTCCATATTTTTCGTGTTAACTTTGAAAAGTTTACATCTATCGTCTTTGTATCATTAAATTTATCTTTATCATGGATATGAGAAATAATATAATCTTCTATATTTAATGAAAATGTTGCTTTAGCCTGATAAGTTTTGTCGACGGGGTTATTTTTCAATAGATTAATCAGTTTATTTCTTTCTATATAAATCCATCTCTCTTCATTTTTATCAATAAAATTCCATCCATCTTCATATAAAGTGCCGAGATTTTTATTTCCGTCAAATATTTCCAGTTTTAAATGATAACTTGCTTTAATATCTCCATAAGCATTAAAAATAAAATCATAATCTTTTCCATTACCGTTCATATAAAAATATGCATTATCTATCTGATATAGTTTTCCGTAATAGCGTTTTGCTTCCTCTTTATCTTTTTCCACCTGTTTTGTAACATTCTTTCTGCATTTTTCGAGATTGTAATAATAAATAGTATCATCTTTGTGGTGAATTACATCAGAACACAAATCGGGTTTTCTTTCTTCCATTGCCAAGTTATAAAAACAAGCCGAACGTTCATAATACATGCAGGGATAAGAAAACCAAGCCCCGCAGGATTTTTTTATTAATTTATGCTTTGGAATTTTCAGGCAGGCATTTATTTTAGACAGGACTTTATCATTGTATTTGCCTTCATATTTACCTGATTTTGCAACGACAGTAGTTACATAAATTACACAGATAATGAAAAACACTAATATTATAATAATTTTTTTACTCATCAAATTTCCTAATTAAGATAATTTTTTACAGTTTCTACAAATTTTTTTGCATCTTCTAAATCAGCAAGCAAATCGTTTTTATTCGGTTTCCATATAAATTCATAATCACTTTTTCTTCGGCTGCTTTTAAAGCTTCATCAGCTTTTTTAAGGGAATTTTGTACAAGAATC
>DYOT01000185.1 GCA_020720345.1 Candidatus Caenarcanum sp. | reverse complement strand
TTCATCTTTTAAAACTTTATATTTTTTCAGCCACTATTGGACAATTCCTATTAAAGTTATGAAAAATCCAAATAACCAGTAAATAGCTAGAATTCCACCTAATGAAGGGATAATAATAAGAGTTATAGCTCTGGCAGGAGAAATTTCGTAAGTTTTTACAATGGCAAAAGCTGTAAGTAAAGTGCTCCACAGCCAGCACACAAGTCCTAAAAGAATTCCAATTGTCTTAAACAGGATTCCGCCTGTTTTTAAAAGATTTGCAGGCGCTAAAAATATCCATGGCAGCAGCGCAAATCCTGATAGGCACAGTAAAATTTTTCGCTTGCCGCCTTTTTTAAAAACGCCGGCAAGAATTTCCATAAATGAAACAAAAAATAACCAGCTTATAATACCCCAGAAAGCCGAATTTAACAGGTTGAAAATTATAAAAACAGGATTTTCTGCAAAATTCAGGGATGAATTTAAAACAGGATTCAAAATACTTATTATAACCACTATTATAAAACTTTGAATTAAAGGCGGTTTTTCTGCCAGATGATTAAAAGTTTCAGAAGGCTTAAACAAAACACCATAAAAATTATCAAAGAAGGTGTTCATTTTTACTCCCACATATATAACGGTTGGCGTGGATGGTCTAATCCTAACGGTATAAATGACTTCAGGCTTTTGTGAGGCAAAATGGATTCGGTTGTGCCCATAAAAATTTCGCTAAAACCTGTCGGCTTGTTGTAAACGACTATGGGAATATTTTTACTTATAGAAGGGAATTTTTTCTTTGCCATTTTGCGTATATCCGTTTTAACCACATAAAGTCCGCCTAATTTATCAACAAACCCCAGTTTTTTTGCCTGCTCACCTGTTAAAACTCTTCCATCGGCATATTTTTTCAGGTCTTCTACAGAAAGAGGAGTTTTTTCCGTATCATAATTATCTTTTCTTTTTACCCTGCCATTGATAATAGCATTCAAAAACTGGTTATAGGCGGAATTTACAAGATCTTGCAGGAGTGTTTTCTCTTCGCCTGTCATTGCCCTGTACATTGAACCGGTATCTTTAAATTTACCGCTTTTTATGACGGTAGATTTAATTCCAAGCTTATCTGTTATTAAACCCTGTACGTTCATTGTTTCCATAATTACGCCAATACTACCGGTAAGAGTACCGGGATCCGCATAAATCCTGTTAGCAGCGCTTGAAATATAATATCCTCCGCTTGCTGCAAGATCAGCCATTGAAACTGCCACAGGTTTTTTATCCCGAAGCTTCATTATGATTTCATAAATTTCCTGAGACATTGCAACTGTTCCGCCGGGAGAATTTACTCTTAAAATTACTCCTTTTACGGAATTATCGTCAATGGCTTTTTCCAGAGACTTTAAGGCGCTTTCTGCCGAACCGTATTCTCCGAATAAACTGCTTGATGATGTGTCGGAAGAAATTGCTCCCTGTAGAGATATAAGGGCAATTTTATCGCCTTCTGTAGAAAACCCTTTAAAAAAACTGGAGGCGGTTTGTTCCTGCTGTTTTTCGCATGGCTTTGCAGAAGAATTGATTATTCCAACTATAATGCTTAAAAAGCACAGACTTATTAAAATTATTGAAACAGTTTTTGTGTTCATATTCTTTAATTTTTTTGTTTTTTTAGAGGGTTGTCCTCTAATGTTATTTTCATGAAATAAATTAAGCCACTTGCAACAAAAATAGCAAGTATAGATATTAAAACTGTTGAAAAAATTTGATCACTACTCATTTTCATTTCTCCTGTTAAGTGCTTCTATATACATGAAAATTTTTGTCATATGACAAAGTAGCTAAACTTCCTGTTAATAGAACAAATGTTGCCCAAAAATTAGTTTTAAGGCTATTATAATATTTAAGTTTCTCTTTTATTGCTTCTGTATTCATAATTTGTAACTATATCCTATTTTACAAGCTCTTCAAAGCTTTGCAATTGCCTTGATGTACCAAGTGTTATTAAATAATCATCAGCTTTAAGAACTGTATCAAATTTAGGATTTGTGATAAATTTACCGTCTCTTTTTATGGCTACAATTATAACACCGGTTTTTTGCTTTAATTCAGAAGAATAAATTGTTTTATTTTCAAGACAGCAACCTTCAGGCAAATAAAACTGTTCCATTTTAAGTTCAAGTTCACCGCCCTGGCTGTGCATTACAACATCAAGAAAATCTACAACATCAGGTTTTATAATTGAAGCAACCATTCTTCTTCCGCTTATTTCGTAAGGAAGTATTATTGTGCTTGCTCCTGCTTTCCTGAATTTTTCCTCGTTGGAAGCTTTAACGCATCTTGTGACTATTTTTAAATCTGGATTGAGAGTCCTTGCTGATAAAGTAACATAAAGATTGTCCACATCATCGCTAAGGGAACAGAATAACCCTTTTGCTTTTTCGATGCCAGCTTTTTTAAGAATATAATCGTCAGTAGCATCCCCTGCTATAAATATAAAATTTTGTTCAATAGCAAGAGCTTCCAAATTTTCATCTTTATCAACTACCACATATGGAAATTTGTTGTTTCTTAATTGTAGGGCAATTTCAAGCCCTGTTCTTCCGTACCCGCATAAAATCAGGTGATTTTTAAGATTTTTAAGTTTATCTTCCATTTTTCTTCTGCCAAGTATTTTCTGTACGTTAACATTTACAACGCTTCTTGCAAATTCTGCAGCTATATATAAAAATAATATTACTCCAAACAGTATGTAGATAATAGTGAATATTTTACCTGTGCCCGATAAGGGTTTTATAACACCATAGCCAACTGTTGTAAGAGTGATTACGCTCATAAATAAAGAATCAAGCGGGCTCCATTTTTCAATAGTCATATACCCGATTGTGCCGAGAGACAAAAGCGTTGTTAAAATTAGTATTAATCTTATTATTAAGGAGGAAGGAAACATTCTAATACCTGCTTTTTACTAATTTCACCATGATTTGACGAATTATACAATATTACGAAATTCGTTGCTTTTTAAAGAAATCCTTGATAAGTTTTGAGCATTCCTGTTCAAGG
>DYOT01000184.1 GCA_020720345.1 Candidatus Caenarcanum sp. | reverse complement strand
ACGTGCGACCCCCTCGTCCCAAGCGAGGTGCGCTACCAAGCTGCGCTACATCCCGAAGCCTTTGAATCATTATTAGTTTATCTAACAGAAAAATTAAAGTCAAGAATTAATCAAGATAGAAAACTGTTACGACTTTATGACTTTCTTCAGCGTAAGCAACAGCTTTGTGAAGCGTTCCACTGGTGTGTGAAAGGAAGCAAATCATCTGCTGACAATCGTCTATGATTTCCCTGTTGCATATTCTGCTAGCGTCAGCAAGTGTCATCATTGCTCTGTCAGGATGCTCAACGATATGTGGAATGCCTATAAGCTGATCCTGCACATCCGAAGGCTGTTGACCTATTGTCTGGGGAAGTATTACTTTAAGCCTGTCGGGTTGTGCTTTCATCCCGCCCCTTATAGCAGCTGCGTTTGTACCGCTTGATCCGCCACTGGTTATAAGAGTGTTTCCCTGCACTACAAGTGCATATGATAAAGTTTCAATAATTTGCTGATGTGTTATAGGAAGATTTCTACTGCCAATTATAGCAATCCTTTTGGATGACTGTTGTATAGTAGCTAATTCATGCGCCAATTGATCAATAGTTTCCGGTAAATCGTCTGTATCGTCCATATCTTCGAAAGGCACCATTATCGAGTGGCATTCTTTATCTTCTGTCATCCTATGTTCCTTATATCACTTTACAAACCAGTATTGTTTTAATACCAAAACACTCATTTTGAGCTAGTTAAATTATATACTTATTCTCCAGATAAAACAATTATAAATTGTCAAAAGTACACACAAAACTCAGACCTGTTTATTATATAATAAAAATATAGTTATATAACAATGTAAACAAATTATTAAGTTTAATCATTTTTTTCTTGGTTATAGCTAAAAAATCATGTTAAATTACAATCTGAAACCAAATTATATAAAGAAAATAAACAATGCAGGAAATATTATCCGAATTAAATTCAGCGCAAAAAACGGCTGTTAGGAAAGAAACAGGCACACTGCTTGTAATTGCCGGTGCAGGAAGCGGAAAAACAAAAGTTTTAACGCATAGAATAGCATATTTAATCCAAAATGGCGTGAAACCATGGGAAATTCTCTCTGTTACTTTTACGAACAAAGCCTCAAAGGAAATGAAAATAAGGCTTGAAAACCTTTTGGGAGAAAAAACAGCGGGACAGCTCTGGATAGGTACATTTCACAGTATTTGCGGAAAAATTTTAAGATATGAAGTAGAAAATTATCTTGTTAAAGGCGAAATTTTCAGGCGTTCAAACTTTGTAATTTTTGATGAAACAGACAGCTTAAGCCTTATTAAACAGGCTATAAAAGCAGAAAACCTCGATGAGAAGCTCTATCAGCCAAAATCTGTTAAATCTGCAATAAGTATGGCGAAAAATAAAATGATTGACGCAGACAGCTATCATTCTTTTGCAAGGGACTATCGCAGTAAAAACATTGCTCAGGTTTATTATTTGTATGAAGAGGCGCTTAAGACGAATAACGCTCTGGATTTTGATGACATGCTTCTTGTTACGGTAAAAATGTTTGATAGCAATGAGGACATGCTTAACAAGTACAAATCAAGATTTAATCACATACTGGTAGATGAGTTTCAGGATACTAACCAGCCGCAATACCGCTTAATAAGCCTTCTTTATAAGGGGCATGAACAAAATATTGCTGATGTTCCAAAAAATAGAAGTCTCTGCGTTGTTGGAGATGTAGATCAGTCAATATACAGCTGGAGAGGAGCGGACTATAAAATTCTTCTTAACTTCCAGAAGGAATTTGCGGATGCCGAACTTGTCAAACTTGAGCAGAATTACCGTTCAACAGAAACTATTCTGGAAGCTGCAAACAAAATTATAGTTAATAACAGGGAAAGAATTTCCAAAAATTTATATACAAACAAAGGCGTTGGCGAAAAAATCGTCTGCAATGAATCGCAGGACGAAATGGAAGAAGCACATTTTATTGCAGACAGGATAAAAGAGCATGAAGGCTCAGGGAAATATTCCTTAAACGACTGCGTGATTTTATACCGTACAAACGCTCAAAGTCGTGCAATGGAAGAAGCTTTTATGTCCAGAAAAATACCCTACACTATGGTGGGCGGTCAAAAATTCTATGAAAGAAAAGAAATCAAAGATATAATCGCATATTTAAAGCTTATTTATAATCCAAGCGACTCACAGAGCTTAAAAAGAATTATTAATGTTCCAAAAAGAGCTATCGGTGCGACTACAGTCAAAAAAATTGAAGATTTAGCACAGAAAGAGTTTGCATCTTTATTCTCTGTTTTGGAAAAAATAGATGAATACCCGGAATTTTCAGGCAAAGTAGGCGGCAAGCTTAAAGAATTTGTTAAATTAATAAAAAAAGCAAGTGAAAAAGCTGCAAAAATGCCTTTAAGCGAGTTTATATCTATCTTAATAGAAGATACAGGCTATCTTGAAGAACTTAGAGCCGAAGGAACATTAGAAGCCAATAACAGAATTGAAAACATTCAGGAATTTATCAGCGTAGCGCGTGAACAGGAAGATATGGGACTTGATACAGAACTTGGCGAATTTTTAACACGCATGTCCCTTGTAAGCGACTTAGACTCTCTTATAGATTCCACAGAGGCGGTTACGCTTATGACACTTCACTCGGCAAAGGGATTAGAATTTCCTGTTGTGTTTATGGCAGGTCTTGAAGAGGGGATGTTCCCTCATTCCCGCTCATTAAACAATAATGCTGAAATGGAAGAAGAAAGACGCCTTATGTACGTTGGTGTTACAAGGGCGGAAGAACATTTATATCTAACTTTTGCAAAGCGTAGGCTGATTTATGGCGATTACAAGTATTTTACCCCGAGCAGATTTCTTGAGGAAATTCCGCCTCACCTGATAAAAACAGCAAATTACAAACCGGCGGAGAAAAGAACTTCTATTTATGAAGCTATAAAGACACCGTCTTTCTCGGCTTCAAGCAGCTATACACGTCCATCTTATGATGCGCCTATATCAAACAATTTAAGCCTGGGGAAAAATTT
>DYOT01000183.1 GCA_020720345.1 Candidatus Caenarcanum sp. | reverse complement strand
AAAAAAGATGAAGGTTGGCTATAATCCTGCACAGCAGGTATATTTAAGACAAAAAACAAGCCTGAATCAAAGCCAAAATGAACAGAACAGACAAAAAATGGGCTTTGGGGCGCTTAATATTGTACAACTTGAAAAAGCTATGGAACAAAAAGCCCAAGGGTCTTTTTATAAATTATTGACGTACATTAATACAAGAAGCTCAGTTGGAAAGGTTGCACAGGCAATCCAGATTGTTAATGAAGAAGCATTAGCCGTAAAAAAAAGCCAATATCCTCCAATAGCTATTGAGGATAATTATTTTCAATCCTTGGTTCAGGAGTTTAATCTCATATTAAAACAGGCTGGTCGTAATTATGGCAGAGAAGTCGTATATAATAAAAAAGAAGGAATTCTTGCTTTCAAAACCGATAAAAAAATACCTCCGCCAATAAATGTAGAGATTAAGCATGCCGCCGTAGGAAAAAATAATAGTGGAGAGAGCGGTCATTATGACTTTTATTTTGCAAATATAATGGGACCGGAAGGGAATTTGCACGACAAATTAATAAAAAGCCCGACTATTGCTAAAATAGAACAGTTAAAAGCAGAAAAACACAAAGGCTTTATTGTTGGAGGCTACAATTATTTTATGAACAGAAAATCCGTTTTTTGTCCTCACTTAGATAATACACCTATGCCGGCAGATGAATATTTTAACAACTTATTAATGGGGTTTGCGTCTAGTTGCAAAAGAGTTGAAGTGTTAACCGGTAATTTTATTAATCATATGAAAAGTGTTAGAGAACAAGCGAAAAATACAGAAGAAATTTCTCATCTGTCGAAATAGCTGTTAAGAGTCTATATTAATTTAACTTCAATGTTATATAATTATGTTTATAACTAAAATTCAGGAAAAAACTTGAAAGAACTCTTTTATTTTTATCCTAAACAATACGGTTTAGACCCTGCTTATGTATTGAGAGTCAGTATAATTGGGGAATTTAATAAATGGGGACAGGATAAAACAAGCCTGAAAGAGTTTGAGCTTATTGAAGATAAAACTTCCAGATGGGTTGGTTTTTTCGAACTTCCTGAAGGAAGGCATTTTTATAAATTTATTGTTAACGGGCAGACAGTATGCCCTGCAATGGGTTTTTTAACCTATTCAACAGTATCCACTCCGCAATGGGCAAAAAAAGCTGTCTGGTATCAGATTATGACGGACAGGTTTTATAAAGCCGATTCCTCAATAAAAACCCCTAATTTAATAAGCTGGGACTCTCCTCCCGACTATTTCAACAACTTTGGCGGTGATTTAAAGGGAATTACGCAAAAAATAAGTTATTTTAAAGAGCTTCTCGGCTCACTTGAAAACATAGGATTTTATCTTAATCCCCTGCATAAGTCTTTGGCTTCCAACCACAAATATTGGCCGGAAGATTTTATGGAAATTGACCCGCAATTTGGAAACGATAACGATTTAAAAGAGCTTGCTGAGGTTCTTCATAAGGAAAATGCTAAAATAATTATTGATTTGGTATATAACCACACGGGTTTAAACCACTATGCTTTTCAGGATATCTTAAAAAACGGGCAAAATTCTAAATATTTCGAGTGGTATAAACAACTTGCGCCTCATCCCGAAGATAAAATAGAAATTCCTATATTGGAAGTTTATACCGGCGAAAAACCCCAGAATATTGAAATTGAAAACGACCCTCGAAGCAAGGCTTACAACGCCGAAGAAGAAAGCTGCATTTCTGTCTGGGACGGCAAGTATAAATTTATTATTACAGAGCCGGAAAAATATAAAAATGCTTCCATTGAGGAAATCATTAACGGACAATCACATTACAAATTAATTAATTTAAAAAATAAACCTTCATACAAATGCTGGGCAGGTTTTTTTGAAATTCCCGAATTAAACACTAAAAATCCTGAAGTTAAACAACATCTGTTTGATGCCGCAAAAAAGTTTATTAAGCTTGGAATTGACGGTTTTCGGCTTGATGTGCCGGACTTGTTGGAAGATGCACATATTTTCTGGCAGGAATTTCGTCAGGAAATCAGAAAAGAAATGTCTTTGCAGGGCAAAAATCCCGATGATTTATATATAGTAGGTGAAATATGGACTCTGGAAGGCATAAGTCCTAGCTATTTATGTGCCGGAGAAGACGGAAAACCTCTTAGATATGATGCCTTGATGAATTATCCTTATAGAGAAGCCATTTTAAACTTTTTTTCAGGCGAAATTTTGAATAAAGGCTCTGATAATATATGCAGACACGGCGAAATATCAGTTGAAGAACTGGACAAAGCTATTCACAGAAACATCTCAGGGGCTAGCTGGGGGACAAATCAGGTTCAGTTTAATGTTTTTTCTTCTCATGATACAAGAAGGCTTTTAAGTGCCTTAAAATACGATACAAGAAAGTTTAAGGCTGTCCTCATGATGCAGTTTACACTTCCGGGTGCGCCTGTAATATATTATGGTGAAGAACTTGCCATGACGGGCGGCGAAGACCCCGCTAATCGAGCGCCGATGAAATGGGATGTTTATGAGAATCTGGTTAAGTATAATTCACCATGTCATTGCGAGGAACAACGTGACGAAGCAATCCACTTACCTGGCTGTGATTTTTGGATTGCTTCGTCGGCAGCACAGCTGCCTGATAAGTCCCCGATTGATGAATCGAGTACTGAATTACGTGCGTTAGCACCTCCTCGCAATGACAATAACGTATTTGAAATCTTTAACCTCTATAAAAATCTTATTAATCTTAGAAAAAATTATGACTGCCTAATAAATTCGCCTCTTTTCACTCTAAAAGCTTGTAATAATTCCAAAACTTATGCTTATGCAAGGTATGAAAACAATACTGACTGCGTAATAACCGTAATTTCGGGTTTATCTCAAGCAGTCGACCTTAGCCTTTCCGGCATGCCTTTTGAAAATATAAAAAACTGGAAAAACCTGTTTACCGGCAAAATTTATACAAATTCCGAGAAAAATATTGTTTTAAAACATGAAGATTTTTCTGATAGTTTCGGGGTTATTTTGGTATCGGA
>DYOT01000182.1 GCA_020720345.1 Candidatus Caenarcanum sp. | reverse complement strand
GGTTTTCCGAAAACCAAACTCATTTTAGTATAAACAATATTAAACTGGTATAATAAAAGATGAAAAATGATTTAGGAGAATGAGTGTGAGCAAGATACTGGTTATTGATGACGATGAAGCCATTGTTGAACTTGTAAAAATAAATCTTGAATTAATGGGACATGATGTTATAACCGCTCCTGACGGCATAAAAGGCTTTGCTCTTGCCAGACAGGAAGTGCCTGATCTCATAATTATTGACGTAATGATGCCGGAAGTTGACGGCTATACTGTCGCTCAAAGGATAAGACAATCTTCAGATATTAGCGAAGTCCCCATTCTAATGCTTACGGCACTTGGCATGCTTCAGAATAAAATTCAGGGCTTTAATTCAGGCGTAGATGATTATCTTGTAAAACCTTTTGAACTTGATGAATTAAAAGTTAGGGTAAAAGCTCTATTAAGACGTTCTTTCTCAACGCCGGAATCATTAAAAACGCCTGAGATTTTTACGGTTGGCGATTTTACTCTTGTACCTGAAAATCTTTCTGTAAAATTAAACGGCTCAGACGTTAAATTAACTCCGATAGAGTTTGAAATTTTTAATAATCTTATCCAACATCACGGGCAGTCTGTTTCCTCAGGAAATTTGCTTCAGGAAATATGGGGTTATGCCAAGGACGATGATGTAGAAACAATAAGGGTTCATATCAGGCATCTCCGCACAAAAATTGAAAAAGCCTCTTCCGGCAAGCAATATATTGAAACAATTTACGGCGGCGGATATAAGCTTATCCCTGAAGGGATTACAAAATAAAAATACAAAAAGTCCCGCATTTGCGGGACTTTTTCTTTCCTGTATAAAAATATAAGATTAACGTTTTGAGAACTGGAATCTTTTTCTTGCTTTTTTGCGTCCGTATTTTTTACGTTCTTTAACTCTCGGATCTCTTGTTAAGAGCCCTTCAGAGCGCAAAAGCGGTTTATTCTCTTCATTTGCAGCAAGTAACGCTCTTGAAATACCGTGCCTGATAGCGCCGGCTTGTGAGCTTACGCCGCCGCCGATAACTTTTACCCTTACATCAAAACTATTCTCTTTTTCAGTAAGTACAAGCGGTCTGTAGACAATCATTTCAAGTGCAGCTCTTCCGCCAAAGAATTCTTTGGTCGTCTTATTATTAATTATAACTTTGCCTTTGCCAGGAACAAGCTTAACTCTTGCTACTGCGCATTTTCTGCGTCCTGTTCCAATATATTCAATAGTTGCCATTATTTAATTGCCTCCAATTTTTCCACTGGTTTGTACTCCACAGGTTTTTGAGCTTCATGTGGATGTTCTGCACCGACATATACTTTTAATTTTGTAAACTGGCTGCGCCCTAAAGAACTATGAGGGAGCATGCCTTTTACAGCTTTCTCAACAATAACTGTCGGATCTTTTTTCATCTGATCCCTGAAAGTTATTGATCTTAAACCACCCGGATATCCTGTGTGGTGATAATAAATTTTGTCTGTTTCTTTTCTTCCTGTTACTTTTACTTTATCAGCATTAATAACAATTACAAAATCTCCCATGTCTATATGAGGAGTGAATTCTGGCTTAATTTTTCCGCGCAATATATTTGCCGCAAGCGATGCCAGTCTTCCAAGAGTGTATTTCTCAGCATCAAGAATATACCATTTGGCTTCTATTTCATGAGGCTTTGCAGAATAGGTTTTCATTGAATTTTATCTCCGTATTTAAATTAATATTAGAATGAGTTTGTTTTTCCTACAAATTGGCAAAGCCGCTTCGCAAGTTATATTTTTCATCATATCCCACCATCATAAGCGTTAAACCGCCAGCCTCGGCGGTAGGTCCTGCAAAACACCTGTCTCTGGCTTCAAGAATCCTTAACATGTGCTCGGGTGGAAATAATTTTTTACCGATTTTGATTAATGTACCGGTTATTATTCTTACCATATTATATAAAAAACGGTCTGCAATCAAATCAATATAAATAATTCCTGATTTTTCGCGGCAGGCGACATAAAAAATAGTACATTCCTTTGCTGGATTTGGAGAGTTTACTTTTTTAAAACTCGAAAAGTCATGCCTTCCTTTTATAAAATCGAGAGCTTTTTGCATTTCTTCTATATGCAGTTTCCCATAAATATGACAGCTTATATTATTCAGCCAAACAGATCGCTGCGGTCTGTTGTTGATGGTGTATCTGTACCATCTGAATCTTGCACTTTTCTGACTATGAAAAGTTTTATTTACCTGTTGAACGCTTTTTACACTTATTTGTTCCGGCAAAATTGCATTTAAAGAATGTAAAAATCTGTTTAAATTAATTTTAAAAGGTGAATCAAAATGCATTACCTGATTTTTGGCATTAACTCCCTTATCTGTTCTTCCTGAAAATATAGTTTTTGTGTTTTTTTGTAGAAGAAGATTAATCGCTTTTTCCAATTCGTCCTGAACGGTTATTGCGTTTAATTGTTTCTGGCTTCCTGAAAACGCCCATCCTGCATACTCCAAAACTAAACTATATCTGAAGAAATTATTTTCTTCAGATATATCAGGTAAAATTAGAGTTGATTCATTTTTGATGGTGTTTTTTGGCATTTTACAACTCGCTAAACTAATTGTATTAATGCCATTTCGGAAGCATCGCCTCTTCTTGGCGGCATTCTAAATATTCTTATACAACCGCCTTCTCTTTTAGTATAATTTGACGCTACTTCTGAAAATATTTTCCTTAAAACTGTTTTATCAACAGCTTTTCCGCCACATTCACATTTTTTTGCATCATCAGAGGAAGGTTTGAATGTCTGACATTCAGAACAGACAAAACCGTCTATCTGTTGGTCATATATAAGAGCAGCTACCTGTCTTCTTGCATGCAGATCGCCTCTTTTCCCAAGAGAAATTGCTTTTTCTGCATATGGTTTCAGGGCTTTTGCTCTTGCCATCGTTGTTTTAATTTCATCATAAGTAAATAATGATGTTGCCAGAGTTCTTAATAAAGCTTTTCTCTGATCCTGCGGTTTTGATAAATGATGTCTTTTGCACTGGTGCCGCATTTTTATGTTTC
>DYOT01000181.1 GCA_020720345.1 Candidatus Caenarcanum sp. | reverse complement strand
TCATTAAGCAAATAAAAGAGAAAGACAGGAACAGCTTATTTTCTAACTTTAAATTATTAAAAAATGTTAAAATATTCATACTTTTATAACCTCACAAAATAACAATCTACATTGAATTTTATTATACCTTTTTTTTTAAATTAGTAAACATCTAATATGTCGAAAAGAATGGGAAAGGAAAATAATATAATATGCCGTAGAAATCGGACAGAAAAAAATGAAGAAAATAGAAAATTTTCTGTTTAAATTTTCAGGTGGTATTTTAGTATAAAAATAATAAATTGATTATTTTTTATTCAAGACCTAACTCATTTCCTAATACAGTTTCATCTTCATCATCAGGAAGAGCAATTTTGTTGACCGCTACGACTGTATCATTTTCAAACATAGATTGAATACGTACGCCTGTAGCAGGTCTTCCCTGTCTAGAAATATTGCCGGCTTTCTGTCTGGTTACAACACCATTAGCTGTAGCAATCATAATTTCGTCATCTTCGCTAACAATAAGTATAGTAATAACACGGCTTGTAGGTCTTTTGAATTTGGTACATATAAGTCCTATACCGCTTCTGTTTTGCGGTCTGAACTCAGAAATGGAAGTTCTCTTGCCGTAACCATCATTAGTCATAACAAGAAGCTCGGCAGTATGGTCTTTCGGAATAATATCACAGCCGACAATAGAATCATCAGACCTTAATTTGATAGCTGTAACGCCTCTGGCACTTCTTCCAAGAGGTCTAAGATCAGAAACAGCAAATCTTATTGCCATACCACGACCTGTACCGATTATGATTTCATCTTTTTGGTCAGTAAGATTTACCCATCCGAGCATATCATCATCACCAAGTCCCATTGCAATAATACCGGTTTTCCTTATCGAGCTAAAATGGCTTAATTCAATTTTCTTGATATAGCCTTTTTTCGTGAGGAATATCAGATATTTATCGTCTGAAAACTCTGTTATTGGAATTACAGCAGTTATAGTCTCATCCTGTTCAATAGGAATAAGATTTATAATAGGTAAACCTTTTGCAGTTCTTCCACCTTCAGGGAAATCATATACATTTATGCTGTAAACAAGACCTTTACTGGTAAAGAAAAGAACTTTATTATGCATTGTTGCTGTGAAGAAATGCATAACATCATCGTTATCTCTTGTTTTTATTCCGCCTTTGCCTTTTGTGGCTCTGTTTTGTCTTTCAAACGTATCTAGAGCGATTCTTTTTATATATCCCTGCTTGGTAATAAAGACTGCCATAGGAATATCAGGCGTAAGATCCTTGATGCTCAATTCATCATGGAAAGGAATAATTTGTGTGCGTCTGTCATCACCAAATTTATCCAGATCTTCCTGAAGTTCTTTCTTGATAATTGCAAGGATTTTTTGTCTGTCAGCAAGAATAGCTTCATATTCAGCAATTTTTTGTTTTAATTCCTGATATTCTGCGTTTATTTTTTCCTGCTCAAGTCCTGTTAACCTTCTTAACTGCATTTCAAGAATAGCATTAGCCTGGTCAGTATCAAGACTAAATCTTTCAATTAAGGCATTTCTTGCTGCTTCTGTTGATTTTGCAGTTTTAATAAGCTCTATGACTTCATCCAGGCTACCAAGAGCAATAATCAAACCTGCCAGAATATGCGCCCTTGTTTTTGCTTTTCTAAGATCAAACCACGTTCTTCTGGTTACAATTTCTACTCTATGCTCTACAAATTCATTAAGAATCTCATATAAATTAACAATTCTTGGCTGTTTTCCAACAAGCGCAACCATGTTAACGCCGAATGAAGTTTGCATATAAGTGTGTTTGAAAAGATTATTTTGCACTACATCAGGCTTTGCATCACGTTTAAGCTCTATTACAACACGCATTCCGTCTCTGTCAGACTCGTCTCTGATGTCGCTTATTCCTTCAAGTTTTCTGTCTCTAACGAGATCAGCAATTTTTTCAATAAGGTTTGCTTTGTTTACCTGATATGGAAGCTCTGAAATAATTACCGCAGTTCTGTCATGCTTGCCTTTGCCACCGTCAACTTCTTCAAAAGAAGTTACAGCACGCATCAAAACACTTCCGCGTCCGGTTTCAAAAGCTGATCTTATGCCTTCTGTTCCAAGAATTGTCGCACCTGTCGGGAAATCAGGTCCTTTAACATATTCCATAAGTTCAGGAATTGTAATTTCAGGGTTATCAATAAGGGCTACCGTACCATCCACAATTTCTCTAAGATTATGCGGGGCAATATTTGTTGCCATGCCAACCGCAATGCCGCTTGATCCGTTCAAAAGAAGCATTGGAAGTCTTACAGGAAGAATATCAGGCTCTTCTAAACTACCGTCAAAGTTTGGGACAAAATCAACTGTTTCTGAGTCAATATCATTAACCATTGACATTGTAATAGGAGCCATTCTGGCTTCTGTGTACCTCATTGCCGCAGCAGAATCACCATCGACACTTCCAAAGTTGCCATGACCGTCAATTGTCAGATATCTTGTAGAAAAAGTTTGTGCCATACGGACAAGTGCATCGTAAACAGCTGTATCACCGTGAGGGTGATATTTACCCAGAACTTCCCCGACTATACGAGCACATTTTTTAAAAGGTTTATCAGAATACATTCCAAGCTCGTTCATAGCAAAAATAATTCGTCTATGAACAGGTTTTAATCCGTCTCTTACATCAGGAAGCGCTCTGCCAACGATTACAGACATTGCATAATCTATATATGAACGTTTCATTTCGTCCCTGATATTTATAGGGACAATTTTTCCGTCTCCAAAAATCCTTTGTTGAGCCATTATATTCCTCTTTTAAATAATATTTTTAATTACACTATAATTTTAGCACAAAGAGGAATTTGAGAAGAATTAATCAAATATTGCCAGATTAACCCCGTATTTTTCCAACACATCTTCTGATGACAATGTGTGCTTTAAAAATTACATTATATCCCTGTGGGGAATTTATATTTTCAGGATTGAATTTATCATTTATAAATTATAAATGTAAATTATATTGTACACTAACGGAGGAAAATTTAATGAAAACAAGCAATTTAGTAATGAT
>DYOT01000180.1 GCA_020720345.1 Candidatus Caenarcanum sp. | reverse complement strand
GGGAGTTTTTAGTTTTTGCAAGACTAATATCTATTTAATCAATACGGTGCTATGCTGAAAAAGTAAACAAAATAAGGTATTTAATTATGGATATTATTGTCAGGTGTTCTAATTGCAATAAAGGATACAAATTTATAGACGCAGATAAAGCTGATAAAGATAAAAAATCACTTTTATCTAATAAAATAAACTTAAGCCCTAAAATACATTGTAAATGTGGAAATATATACGTCTGGAATCAGGCAAAACATACTTTTAACTGGACGGTGGCTGTTTAATTTTAAAAGAATTCTACTTTTGGCCCGGGAGAAGACTGGGTTTTAGCAATTTCAATCCTGTTGCGCCCGTTCTCTTTTGCGAGATACATTGCCTCGTCAACAATTTTAACCAGATCTTCAACTGTATTTGCATGTTTTAAATAAGTTGCAACACCAAGGCTTGCTGTTATATTACCAATGCCTTCTATCTTGTTTGAAGCTATCATAGACCTGATTCTTTCTGCGACAATAATTCCGCCATCCGTATCTGTATCAGGCATAATAATGGCAAATTCCTCTCCGCCAA
The DNA here is from genome assembly GCA_020720345.1 of Candidatus Caenarcanum sp. Classification (GTDB taxonomy): domain Bacteria; phylum Cyanobacteriota; class Vampirovibrionia; order Gastranaerophilales; family UBA9971; genus DYOT01. The sequence continues at coordinate 2,508 of DYOT01000180.1, read as the reverse complement.
ATCTTGCGGGGATATCTGTTTCCCTTGAAGCTTTCAAAAGCGCGCTGCCGATTGAAGCTATTGCTTTATCGCCGGCAGTATGTCCGTGAGTATCATTAATTTGTTTTAAATGATCCAAATCAAGTGTGATTAAGGTAAAAGGACGCTTGGATCTCTTAGATCTATTTACTTCTTTATCCAGCGCTTCATTAAAATAACGCCTATTGTACAATCCTGTTAAGACATCAGTAACAGCTTGTGCTTTCACGCTTTCTAGCAGTTTGGTCATTGAAACTGAAAGTTCAATCTGACCTGCAAATAAGTTTAAGTAATTTTTATCCAGGCTACTAACTTCTTTTTTTAAAGAGACAGCTAGCAGGCAGCCAAAAGGATTGCCCTGTACCATTAAAGGAATAACTGTTATTTCTCTGTCCATAAATATGGAAGATAATCTATTAAGTTGATTGTTTTCCAGTATTAAATCCGAACCTTTAAAAATATCAAGGAAATTGTCCATTTGGTATATTTTTTTAGATTTTAGGGCTTGAATTATATAATTATCTTTACAATCATAAGGAATACTAAATGTCTTTAATTTATTTCCAAGAATTTCTTCCATGTTGAAGTATTTGACTTCTGAAGCTATACTGACTTTTAATTTGGTGCCCTCTTTGTTGCTGTAAATGCGAAATAACATACAATACAAAAAGTCCAGATCATTAGAAAGTCCGTTAACAATAGTAGTTAATATTTTTGATAAAGATTCCGACGAATTAATATTCTTCCAGATTTGTATAATCTTCTGTATGCTCTTGTCAGCTTTGTTAATATCCAGCTCTTTTGTGACAAGACATTCTTCAAGAGATAAATTACGCTCATCAGCTTTGCGTAATTTATTTTTGAGATTATCTACTACATCTTCAAGATTTTTCGACCTATTAAATATATTACTTAACCAGCCCAATTTATTCTTTTTCCGATTTTAAAAATACTCTACTTTATAGATATAATATAATATAAAATCGAATTTTTAGCAGGTAGTTTTTCTATAAAATAAATTCTACCTGATTTGCGCCTAAAATATTGGAGTTATCAAAGCTTTTATGTTGATTTACCAGTCTTTTACCAAGCTGATACATTGAATCGTCTCTCTTATTAAGTCTTTCAGCAAAAATTTCGGATATTTCCATAAAGTTTTTTATTATTTCTTCGGTGTCTTCAATAATTTTTTTCAGCTGTTCTTCTCTGTTAATATGACTGTTCAGGTATTCCATAGTCCTTTTCCTTTCCTTTATTAATATTTTTTTATACTTATCTTAAATTTGTTTTCCCAAGATAATATAATGAAATTTTGTCCATATTGCCGGAATTAAAAGGCAAAATTTTACTTTCGTTTATGTTATAAATTTTTGAATGAAGTGCCAGTTTTTTTAACACAGGAGCGGGGTTCAAGTTTATTATCATTTTTAGACTTCCCGTTTATTTATAATTTTATTATTATCTTTTTGGAAATTAAAAACATCTTTCCTGAAATCTACACCTAAAGGTGTAGATTTTCATAAAAAAATCCTTATCTTTAAAGATAAGGATTTTTTTTATTTTTACTATTAATTATTTTTTATTTTTATCTACGTTTTCAATTAAAAAATCTACTGAAATTACAGCATTAAGTTTAATTTCACCGGCTTCTATCGGGGGCGCTCCTGCGCTGTCAGATTTCATTTCCATTGCTGAAAAAGCTACTCCTCTAGCATAAGGCGAAATAATTTCGTCTGAAAAACTGGTAGAAACAGTTTTTATTCCTATTATATTTACTCCTAATGCCTGCGCCGTTGCGAATGCTTTTTGTCTGGCTTTTTCTGCTGCCTGTTTTAAAAGGTCATTTGCATATTTATCTTTATTTTCTACTATAAAATCAAGATTTTCTGCCCTATTGGCTCCGCATGATATGGCTTTATCAATGATTTTTCCTGCATCTGCTATTTTTTTTGTTCTTATGTTTACCATATTTGTTACTCTATAACCTGAAAGAATGCTCTTTCTTTGACCTGTGTCGTAAACATAAATAGGACTGACATTAAAACCGGTGGTTTTAATTGAATCATCTTTGCCAAGAGCTTTTTTGATTTCTGACACGACTTTTGTGGCTTTATCATTATTTTCCTGCATTGCCTGACTTAAAAGCTTATTCTCTGTCTGCACTGCAAGTGAAAAAGTAACTGTATCAGGTTCAGCGTTAATGCTGGCTGTTCCTGATGATGAAAGTATAAACATGTTTGCTGCCCGGGTGTCTTCCGCCTTTGCAGTCGTATTAAATAAGGCTACTATAGCCATAAAAACCATGATAATAATCAATTTTTTATGTTTTAACATTTCTCCTCCAATGATTTTTTAATATGTTTTCAATTATACATTAAAAAAATAGTGAGAAAAATTGTAAATTATAATTAAAATTTTTCTTATAAACAATAGACAAACATAAAAATGTTTAATATAATAAACACATAATACGGCAGCTGTATTTTTATA
>DYOT01000179.1 GCA_020720345.1 Candidatus Caenarcanum sp. | reverse complement strand
CATATTCAATCATTTTATTTATTAATTTTATTATTATTTTATTTATCCTTCTTGATTATACCGATTTTAAAAAGCCCCTTCTGAATTAACGGAAGGGGCTTTATAGAATTTATTGTGCCATAAATAGCTGGATGTCTTCGTCTACTGTCCCGATTCCTGCGATACCAAATGTTTCAACAAGAACTTTGGCAACATTCGGCGATAAAAACGCAGGTAATGTTGGTCCAAGGTGGATATTTTTAACACCAAGATATAACAGGGCTAAAAGAACAATAACTGCTTTTTGCTCGTACCACGCAATGTTAAATGCTATCGGAAGCTTGTTAATATCATCAAGTCCGAATACTTCTTTTAACTTAAGAGCGATAACTGCAAGTGAATAGCAGTCATTACACTGTCCGGCGTCAAGAACTCTCGGGATTCCTCCGATATCACCAAGGTCAAGTTTATTATAACGGTATTTAGCACAGCCTGCTGTTAGAATTATAGTATCTTCAGGCAGTTTTTGAGCGAATTCTGTATAATATTCTCTTGATTTCATTCTGCCGTCACACCCTGCCATTACAAAGAATTTCTTAATTGCGCCCGATTTTACTGCTTCAACAACTTTATCAGCAAGAGCCAAAACCTGATTATGAGCAAATCCGCCAACCAGCTTGCCTGTCTCAATTTCAACAGGAGCGGGAAGCTTTTTCGCCATTTCAATAACTTCTGAAAAATCTTTTTTGCCGTTTGCATCAGGCACAATGTGTTTACAGTCTGGATAACCTGAAGAACCTGTTGTAAATATTCTTTCTCTGATTTCTTCTTTTCTTGGAGGAACTATGCAGTTTGTTGTAAACAGGATAGGTCCTTTGAAAGTTTCAAATTCTTCAAGCTGTTTGTGCCAAGCGTTTCCATAGTTACCGACAAAATTATCGTATTTTTTAAATGCAGGATAGTAGTGAGCAGGAAGCATTTCGCTGTGAGTATAAACATCAACGCCTGTTCCTTGTGTTTGCTCTAGAAGCTGTTCCAAATCCTTCAAGTCGTGACCTGAAATCAATATAGCAGGGTTGTTTCTAACTCCTATATTAACTTCTGTAATTTCAGGATTTCCGTATTTTGAAGTATTTGCTTCATCTAAAAGAGCCATTGCTTTTACACCGTATTCACCTGTTTTTAGTGTTAAAGCGACAAGTTCATCGGCTGAAAGTGAATCATTTAAAGTAGCTGCAAGTGCTTCATAAATAAATGAATAAATATCGTTGTTTTCTTTCTCTAAATTAACAGCGTGTTCTGTATAAGCCGCCATTCCTTTTAAGCCGTAGATTATCATTTCTCTTAAAGAACGCACGTCTTCATTTTGTGTTGATAAAACCCCGATAGAAGAAGCTTTATCAAGCATTGACTCTTTTGTATTAGCTTCAAAAGTAGCAGCATCGTGAAGGTTACTTGCTGAAATTTTTGCTCTTAATGAGTTTCTTGCGGCAATATTTTTTCTGATATGCTCTTCTATTGCATCATCGTCAAAATTAGCGTTTGTGATTGTAATAAAAAGACTGGTCAAAACTTGATGATTAACCTCTTTTAGTTCATTCACATCAAGATTGCCTTTTTTAATAACTTCTGCTATTCCCTTTGTTGAATAAATAAGTAAATCCTGAAGTTTAGCCGTATTTTCTTTTTTTCCGCAAACGCCCTGAATTTGGCAGCCTTCTCCTTTGGCTGCTTCCTGGCATTGATAACAAAACATGCTCATTTTTGTTCCTTTCCCTTTGTCTTTTTTACCGAATAATTTCTCTAAAAACATTTGTTTTCTCCAGTTTATACTATTTCACCGTTTATTGATATTACATATTCTTTAATGATTATATTTTTGCCTGATTTTTGCATTGACTGCTTTATAAGCATTTCAACGCCGCCGCAGCATGGCACTTCCATCCTGACAAGAGTTATTGAATTTATATCCTGTTTCTCAAAAATGCTTGTAAGTTTATCCACATAGGAATCCAAATCACTGTCAAGTTTTGGGCAAAACATAATAAGGATTTTATCCTTGAGGAATTTTTGATGAAAATTAGGATATGAAAAAGCGGTACAGTCAGCTGCTATAACCAAATCCGCATTTTTTAAATAACCTGCATTGGGATTTAAAAGTTTTAGCTGGATAGGCCAGTTATTAAGTTCCGATTGCATATTTACATTCTGAACAGGCTGATTTAATGCTTTCTTTTCCTTGCTTAAATCTTTTTGCATAGTCCCAGGACATCCGCAAGCAAGCTTCTCTTCTTCAATTATAGGGATTTCAAAACCGTTTTTAGTCAGATAATCAATTGCCTGTTCGTGCAGCTTATCTTCGCCATGGTCTTTTAAGTGTTTAAGGTGAGCCTTGATTACGTTTTGACCGCCTTTAACAACGTTTTCCATAACCTTATACTCATCATAAGGCTCGGCTTCTCTTTCTTCTGTTGTCATTGCACCTTGAGGACAGGCTTTTATACATGCTCCAAGCCCATCACAGAATAAATCGCTGACAAGCCTTGCTTTTCCGTCAATCACTTGCAAGGCACCTTCTGGACAATCGGGAATACATATTCCGCAGCCGTTGCATTTTTCTTCGTTAATTTTTATTATTTTCCTTTTCATTAGTTTCCTCAATTTTCTAAAGAACTACATCTGTAATTTTGCGATTTTTCATAAAATCAACAAGTTTTTCGTTTATATCGTCTATTAAATTATTCATAATGCAATTATAGCAGCTGTTCGGATTGGAATTAAACAGGCAGTTTTGTCTTTTGATTTTGCCTTCCATCATTTCATATATTTCTAAAAAAGTTATATTTTTGTACTCATGCACAATGGAAAATCCGCCTTTAGGACCTTTAGCAGATTTTATTAATCCTTCTTTTACAAGTCTTTGAAGCACTTTTGAAAGATGATGTTCAGAAATATTAAATTTTACAGCAATTTCTTTAAGAGTAATTATTTTATCTTCTCTGTTAGCTATGTAAGTCATAGAATGCAAGGCTATTGCTGTTGATTCGGGAAGTTTAAACATGTTAGCCTTTTCTTATTAAACTAGTATATTAGTACTTTAATACCAAAATA
>DYOT01000178.1 GCA_020720345.1 Candidatus Caenarcanum sp. | reverse complement strand
CGAGCAAAGGTTCGTTTCACTCGGGTTTGATGCTTTAAGCCGTATTTTGGTAGTTATTTTATTTTATGACAACCCAAAGGGGCAGAGTGAGTTCTAATGAGAGGGAGTATTGTCTCCAGCGTTATATTCATGTCTTCTTCATCAAGATATTTGTCACAAATTCCGGTCAAGAAAAAATATTCAAAAAGATACAAGTAGGCAATTTGCATAATAATTGCCATATTATTATCAGGATCATCTTTTATTGCCTTAATTTGATCCTTTTGAAGTATTTTGCCACAAAACTCAGTATTTAAAACACTAATAAGCAGATCCCGCTTATTAGTAAATACTATGTCTAAACTTAGAACATGGCCACTTTTATGAAGTAATTTGGAAATTTTTTCATCAAGAACGTGCCGTAATTGCTGTTTGTAAAGAGCTTTTTTATAATTAAATTTTCGTAAAGAGTTGGCCGCAGTAGTTGTATCTTTATTTAGAAAAGGACATATAGTGCTTATTTTAAATGCATTAAATAATATCCCATGCATTTTCAGATTATATTCAACCTGATAATTATATCTAAAAGGGCGAATCCTTGTTTGAATCTCTGTTTTTAATCTCATTGTAGGAGTCGCTTTTTTCCCAAATTTTAGCCCTATTCTTGTAAATAAACGTTTAATATTTTTTTTGATCTTAAATAGAATTACTTTTATTGAATATTCCCCATAGGGTTCATAAGCTCTGTCTCCGCCTGGGCCCATATTTGAATCAAGCACTGGGTCGGCCCCACAACCAGAAAAAATATGAGTCTGTTTATTTTTCAATAGGTAATATGCTAAATCATAACGCAAAAACATACCAACCTCAAAAACATATCCTTCATATTTCCAGACCATATCTGGCAGAAAGTCAAGTATATTGACGTCAATTTCATGTGTAAATAAATCAATGTTGTTATATTGCTGTATAATTTTTTTTACGGTTGCCAACTCACTGCAATCGCTTCTGCCGTCAATTGTAAAGGCGTTAATTTTTTTTGTATGGGTTGAATTTATTGTGTTGACAATCAAATTACTATCCCAACCTCCTGTGATTGTCGAATTAACATATGGTTCTTTGAGGCATTGTACAATTTCAGTAATATTCGATTTAATGGAATTAATTAAATTTGTTTTTGCAACTTTTTCAGGAATATGCTTGTCAATAACTGGGATTGAATGAACAAGCACACTTTTTTGAGATATATCAATTTCTAAATATGAATGAGTTACTATTTTTTTTATACTTTTAATAAGAGTTTTTTCATCTTGGATTATTGATCTTCCTATAAATTGTGATAATGCCTTGGTATCAAATTCTCTTTTTATTTTTGAATTTTTGAGAATTTTTTTTAAACTTGTAGCAATTATTATTCCGGTAGTTGTTTTTTCATAATAAATTGGAAGGGTATATCCAAAAACAGATTGAAAAATAAATACTTTATTTATTTTAATATCATATATGAAAATAACATAAAGACCATCCATCTCATCAAAGATATTTCTCTCATATCTATTGTTACAAGAAATGCAAATAGCCTCAATTAAGGAGACATCATTATCAATCTCCTTTCCATACTTACTTTTTAATTTATTCCAATTGGAAAAATATCCAAGCATTGCACAAACAAGATTATGCTTACGATTGTAAACATATCCTAACCCATCAAAATTAAATATTTGGTTTCTTTTTATATATAATGAAATATTTTTTATAGAAAAGAACTCATCTTTCCTTTCAACATCATAATTTTCTCCCCAATTGATTATAGCCACAAATTGATCACTCATTTGAACCTCAAGGGAATTTTAATGGAGTTTGAGCCTCTTGCAAGATGCAATAAAGTTTTTTTGTTACAAAACTTGCTCTTTAAGATGGACAGCCAGGAGATACAGCATTGTAAGCAGAAACTCTGCGATGAGTGCCATTTATTGACATAAGCAAAAAACGGCGTTGTTTCAGTTTGAAAGTCCACTTTCGACTTGGGCAAGACAACGGGGAGTCTATTCTCTTAAAAGAGAATATTAGGTTTTCTTTTTTTTGTGTACAGCGATAAGTGTTGCTAAGCCTGTGCCTAAGAGCAGTATAGCAGTCGGTTCAGGGACTTTCCGAATGATTTCCGCATAAAAAAAATGTAGTTCTGAGGATTGCTCTTCCTCTTGATATTGGAGGGGTAAGCAATATAACTCAGATCTCATGCCAGCTTTATATCTGTGTCCATCAGTTAACATCTTAAATTCATAAGGTGTTGTCCAGTCAAAGTATTCATTGATCGTTAAATCCAGTATCCACGACTGCCCGCCAAAACAACCGAACAAATCATAAGTAATGTCCGACCCATTAACATTGAACTCCATTTCCCAATTTACAAGAGCAATTCCAGAATTAATAGCTGGATTAGGTTCGTCATGCTCTTTTAAGTACGTTTTAGTCTGCCAGATATTGCCTTTATGTTTGAATTCACTGTATCATAAAACCAGCTTGAACTCTCTGCACCCGTGGGACGTCCAGGATAATTCCCGCCGTACAACCGCTGATCAACTACACCGCTGCCATTGTAGGTGTCGAAAAAGACCCAAGGATTAATTTGATACATTGAAGGAAAAACCATGGATAAAGATAATGTCATATATAATTCTTCATGAAGAATAGTGATGGTTCCTGCCTTAGCATCTTGCGTTCCGGCTAAAATGAACATAACTATAGCAGCGGTAAGGTTTCTCCAACGCGTCTTTTTCATTTAGTTTTCCTCTGAATTTTAAGAATGCATGATTGAACGCAGGCGAAATGGTTGAGTTGTGGGTGCTTAATCTCAAGTATGGGATTTTCAGTGAGTTCTTTTTCTTTCATGGCAGAAATGTATCCATGATCGGTTCAAGCTCGGAGGCAAAAGTTTGTAATGTTGTTAACGATTTCATCTCATTGTCGTTTCCACTACCTTTAGGGGCAGCGAGCAGGATAATTGCCCCGTTATTTTGTCGTTGCAGAATACCGGATTGCAGAAGATGCAGTTTTACTTGCAAGCGATCCGTCATCTTCAGATTATCCGGAAATTGATACCAAAACAGCGTCGTAAAGTTTGATCTATCCTTCGAGAGAGAGGATAAAACAGCGTCAAAAGATGATTGCCCCTGTGAGATGG
>DYOT01000177.1 GCA_020720345.1 Candidatus Caenarcanum sp. | reverse complement strand
AAAAAGAGAGGTTTTTAAATTCCTCTCTTTTTTTATGCTTATTTTTCATAAAGTATACTGCCTCAAAATTAAATTTAGGATTTTTCTTGAATTTTATAAAGGCAGTATGCGAAGCAGGAGTGCTGGCTTTAAGGAAAATCCGGCTTTGCCGGTTTTCCGAAAACCAAACTCATTTTAGTATAAATACTAGATAAGGAGACATAAATGGCAGTTCAAATATCAATGAATACTGAAAACCCGGATGGCAATAAAAAAGCAATAAACTTGTCAAGCTTAAGAAAAATCAGGAAAAATCATAATATCTTAAAAGAACTGATTCTGGATAAAATTAATTCTAATGGCGGGTTTGTTAATACTCATTCGCATTTGGATCGGGCTTTTACAATTACGCCTGAAACTCTACATATGTCCAACGCTACCTTAAAAGAAAAATGGTTTCTTGTGGACTCTATTAAAAAGAATTCAAGTGTTTATCAAATTTATGACAGAATGTTATATGCCGTAGAAAGAATGTATTTGCAAAATGTACAGGCGATCGGAACTTTTATCGACGTTGATGAAGTTATAGAAGATAAAAGTATCAAGGCAGCCCAGATGCTAAAGGAAAGTATCGGCTCTGATATTAAAATTAAATTTATAAACCAGACTTTAAAAGGCGTTATTGACCATAAAGCAAGAGAATGGTTCAATCTTGGCGCTGAATTTGTTGATATTATCGGCGGACTCCCGGCGAAAGATGCCGGACATGAAGATGAACACCTCGATATTCTTATGGAAACCGCAAAAAGATTAAACAAGCCTGTTCATGTCCATGTTGACCAGTTTAATACAGCTGCGGAAAAAGAAACTGAACAGCTTGCGAATAAAACTATAGAGCATGGATTAGAAGGCAGGGTTACGGCAATTCATTGTATTTCAGTGGGGGCGCATCCTTCTGAATACAGAAATGAACTTTATAAAAAAATGGCAAAAGCAAAGTTAAATGTTATAACTTGCCCTACCGCATGGATAGATTCCAGACGTTCAGAGGAACTTGCCCCTATACATAATTCTATAGCTCCTGTAGAAGAAATGATTCCATTGGGAATTAACGTTGCAATGGGGACAGATAATATTGCTGACCTGTTAAAGCCTTTTACCAGCGGTAATATGTGGACAGAGTTAAGATTTCTTCTTGAAAGCTGTCGTTATTACAATATAGAAGAGCTTGTTAATATAGCAACTGTCAATGGATTAAAGGTTCTTGACATATAATTCTTTAGAATTTATAACACAAAGAAGCGAGAGGTCTTAGACCTCTCGCTTCTTTTAAAAATTAAGTTAAACTTTTAATCAGGAACATCGCCTTTATTAACATGTCCGACCATTCTTGATTTTTTTCTGGCGGCTGTGTTTTTGTGCAAGACTCCTTTTGATACTGCTTTATCAATTATGCTATAAGCACTATTAACGACTTCATTGACTTTTTCCGGTTCTTCTTTTGATTCTATTGATTCATAGACTTTCTTAACCGCTGTTTTAATTGCAGATTTTATTGCAACATTGCGTATTCTGTTTCTTTCTGATGTTTCTGCTCTTTTTTTAGCTGACTTAATATTTGCCAAGATTATTTCTCCTGATTGTTGTAGGTCTTATAATTAGTAATCGTTTAATTAATGAATTATAATACATCAAGATTTGTTGTAAATAATAAAATTTTATTTATTAATCTTCCCGGCGACATATTTCCCGGCGGATTCTCCCATTGCCCAGCAATTAGGCTGAATTCTCAAAGAAGCCTGCGCTCTGAAAGTAGCAGAAATACATCTTCCTGCCACAAGAAGATTCTTTATATTTTCAGGCATTAGTGATTCGAGGGGTATTTCGTAATATTCATTTGGAGGAAGGTGCGTTAATTCGCTTTTGCCTGTTTTTGACGAGTGGACATCTATTGGATAATTTGATTTTGCGACTGCATTTTCAAATTTTTTTGCTTCCATAATGTCTTCTTCAGTTAATTTATATAAACCTTTAATTCTTCGTGAATCCCTGATTCCCAGCATAGGAGCAATCTGAGTTATGTATGATTCTTCAAAACCTGTCATGTGTTTTTTGCAAAATTCTGCAATTCGTCTTATTTGTTTTCTTCCCTGTTTGTAAGCATAGGAAATATCATAAGGATCAAGAGGATCAAGTTGTTTTTGCGCAGAAATTCTTGGGCAGTTAAAGCCAACAGCATTTTTTTGTCCGGGTATGGAAAATACCTGAAAATAAGCCACATCGTCATGCTCTATAATGCCTTCTTTTATACCGTAATTAAAATATGGTCTTAGCTTCCAGTCGATAGCATCATCCCATGTGTGTGCTGTGGTTAGCAAAATAGTTTCATAATTGTGATAATCCGCTGATGAAATACCTGTATCAGGGTCAATTTCCATTAACCAGGCGGCAAAAGCATCTAAATTCACATTTGCCATAATAAATCTCAGACTCATCGCCTGATGTTCTTCACTTTCAAATGGCACACCCGCTACGACCGCCAAATTGGCATCACCTGTAGCATCAATATAATATTTTGCCTTGAATTCTGAAATTCCTGCTTTATTTAAGCATTTTACTGATGTTATATTGTCATCGCTGACTTCTGCCTCTGAAATTATTGTATCAAATAGAACTTCCACATTATTTTGTTCACAAAAATCGTCCAGAACGCATTTAAGCATTTCAGGATTAAACCATCCGGGGTTGCCGTTTTCGTGTGTCGCACAGTTTCCTGACTTTGTTAGGGCATTTATTACCTCTGTTAAAATTCCGCCTGATTCTGTTATATTTTTCATTAAAGGAGTTACGAGTGCACCAGTTGCTGTTCCGCCGAGAAAACTGTTTTTTTCTATTATTAAAACCTTACAGCCGAGCCTTGCAGCAGAAATCGCCGCCGCAACACCTGAAGTTCCGCCACCTGCAACTATTAAGTCAAGTTCTTTATTCATTTGCCACCTTAGGGTCAAAAATAACTGTAGTTTATTATACATCATGTTTTGTAAAAATTATTTAACATTCTTTCGCAATGACAATAATGACTTTTCCTTTACCATGACCTGAAATACATATAAAGGATATTAATAAACACTTATAGTAAAATATCTGTAGAGTACAAAGTTTTAGTAATTATTGATGTCCAGACCT
>DYOT01000176.1 GCA_020720345.1 Candidatus Caenarcanum sp. | reverse complement strand
TTAGTATACCATGAGCTCGTGAGTAGGAATGATATTAACCCTTAATAATTCACTTATTCCAACTCCCGCAACCCATAAAACCTCTTTTTCATCGGTAAGCAGCAATAATTCATCTCTTTTAAACTCGGGGATTCCCTTATTTATCAAATATTTTTTTAATTTAATTTTGCTATTCAGCCCAAAAGGCTGAATTCTATCCCCATCACGTCTTGTTCTTAAAAAAAGAGGGGGATTTACTTTGCTTAAATCTATAAATGCCCTAGGCTCTTCTTCTTTTGGGTATTTATCAGGTTTTTCCCCTTTATAAGGTGTTATTTTAAGTGTTTTATTCAAAAAAGGAAAAAATGTTTCTCCTTCGGGATTAACAGGTATAATTTCAGAAAATTTTTCGGCGGTAATTTTATTAATCAGTCTTATTTCAGACGAAGAAGCAAACAGCCAGATATTTTCTCCCAGAGAAAGCGTGTTTCCTGATTTTAAATCAGAGCTTTCATTTATAAATGAAAGCGCATCGTTAATTTTTTCATAATGATAGTCAATTTTATTTTTTATTAATAAGTCGAAGATAATTCTTTTTTGCAAAGCTGACGAGAGCTTTACAAATTTTGAAGTGGAAATAATATCATCTTCTAAATAAATTTCCTTATTAATCAAGTGCAAATACTCTTCAACAATCTCTTCTGTGTCTTTTGCAATGCAAGACAGCCTTAAAACAGCATTTTCCACCCCTGAATTACATTTACACAGCTCTGGAATAAGGCTAAGCCTGATTTTATTTCTTAAATACTTTTCTTCAAGATTGCTCGAATCAATATTAGGCTCAATATTGTTTTCTTCGCAGTATTTAATAGTCTCTTCCCTTGAAATTTCAAGCAATGGTCTATAAATTGACGGTAAATTTTCTTGATATCTAACTTCGGGAATGCCTTTTAATCCTGAAATTCCTGTTCCTTTAATTATTCTGTACAAAACAGTCTCTATCTGGTCTGAAAGCGTATGCCCCGTAAATATTGCCGTTGTGTTTGTCATAACTGCAATTTTATTAAAAAATAAATATCTTTGTTTTCTTGCTTCTTCTTCAGTTCTGGGAAGATTATCCGGTAAAGTTTCACTGTAAAATTCAATGTTTCTTTGATTGCAGAAGTTTTGGGCGTTTAATTCTTCTTTCTTTGATTCTTCCCCTCGCCAGTTATGGTTTAAATGCCCTGCAATAATTTTAAATTTATATTCATTAGGCAGCCTAAACAAAACATCCAGCAGGCATGCCGAGTCTATTCCGCCTGAAAACCCGACAAGAATTATATTATTTTTGTCAACAAGATTATGTTTTTTTAGGAAGTTTATGACTTTTCCCTGAATTTTTGTTGTAACAAAGCACATTTTTAATTATATTTTGGAGTTTGTATAAGTCCCATTCTTGTAATAGGCCAGAATATAACGAAAGCTCGCCCTACTATTCTATTTTCCGGTAAATATCCCCAGTATCTGCTGTCAGTACTGTCATTTCTATTGTCACCCATCATGTAATAGCTATCTTTTGGGACTGTTAACGGTCCGCAGTGCATTTCCGGTTCCGGCAGGCAATATCCTTTGAAAACTTCTTTTATATAAGGTTCTTTAAGTAGTTTGCCGTTTACATAAACTCCGACATTTGAGACAATCTTGATTTTATCTCCGGGAAGACCGATAATCCTTTTTATATAAGCTTCATCTGTACCGAAAAACCCTATAAGTCTTGTAAATTTGCCCCATAATGTTGGATTCAGCTTTTCCTGCGGAGGATAAAATACCAGAACATCTCCTCTATGCGGTTTTGTGAAATATCTGCTTACTTTTTCCACTATTAAATTGTCTTTAATCTGAAGGGTAGGCTCCATGGAACTGGAAGGAATCCAGCGGGGTTCACAAATAGTCGCCCTTATGAAAATAACCAGCAAAAGGACAATTACTATTGTCTCTACAGTTTCTTTTATAATATGTTTAATTTTTTCAGGCATAACTAGCAATCTCTCTTTAAAATATATACTGCAAGACTTGCCAGCACTTTTTTATAAGTGCTGTTTTCTATTACATCAATAGCTTTTACAGCTTCCAGAACATATTGTTCAGCCATCTGTAACGATTTTGAAATACCTTTTGATTTTAAAATCAGGTTCATAGCAAGATTGAAATCTTTTTTATCCTTTAATTTATTATTAATAAGTTTTTTAAGGGTTAAATCCCCTTTTTCTTCATACTCTTCAAGAGCGAAAAGAACTGGAGCTGTTAAAATTCCGTTTTTAAGGTCATTACCCACCGGCTTGCCTGTTTTCCCATGGTTTCCAGTAAAATTTAAAATATCGTCCATTATCTGAAAAGCTATGCCAAAATTAAGGGAATAAGTTCTTACAGCTTTAATAGTTACATTATTTGCTGCTGAAGTAAGGGAAGCAGCGCATTCGGCGCCCGCAACAAACAGTTTTGCGGTTTTTCTTTCCGACTTATTAATATATTCTTCAAATGAAATTATTTTGAATTTCTGGTTACCCTGTTGGATTTCACCTATGCAAAGTTCATTAAGGGTGTTTGCAAATAATTCTGTGGCAATTCCTCCAGCCATAACAAGCTTGATTAGAGCTCTTGCCAGAATAAAATCACCTGTAATTACTGCCGTCTTTGTATCCCATTTTTTTCCAATGGTCAGAAATCCTCTTCTCGTTTCAGAGTCATCAATAATATCATCATGGACTAAAGAGGCGGTATGAACCATTTCTACAGCTTCTCCAAGATAAAAATGCGCAGGAAGAAGAAGCCCGTCATTCAAAGCTCTTCCGAAAAGGAAAACAAGCGCAGGTCTAAGACGTTTGCCTCCAGAACCTGTTATATATGCTGTTATTTCATCAAGCCTTGAATTATTACTGATTAAACTTTCTGACAGCTTTATTTCAAGCAATGCCAAATCTTCTTCGACAGGCTTTAATATGTTACTCAGTCTGTCTTTAGTCCCGAATGCTAATTTTGAAATAAAATCAATCATTGTCTGTCTTTTTTTAAGGAATGGATTGCTTCGTCAAAGCTAAAGCTTTTTCTCGCAATGACGTGAGTGAAAGTATTAATTTGGGCGAGGAGAGACTCGAACTCTCACAGGGGTTACCTACTAGTTCCTAAGACTAGCGCGTCTGCCATTTCGCCACTCGCCC
>DYOT01000175.1 GCA_020720345.1 Candidatus Caenarcanum sp. | reverse complement strand
AAACTTGGAAATTATAACCAATAAAATTGTAAAATATATTGTACAAAAAGTTTGGACAATATATGGATTTCTGGTATAAAGACGCGATTATATATGAGCTGCACGTTAAAGCTTTTTTTGATAAAAATAATGACGGTATAGGTGATTTTCAGGGCTTAATTGAAAAGCTGGATTATCTTCAGGATTTGGGGATAAATACTATATGGCTTCTGCCGTTTTTTGCTTCTCCTCAAAAAGATGACGGTTATGATATTTCTGATTATTACGAAATAAATCCAGACTACGGCACGTTGAGAGATTTTAAAAAACTGCTCGGCGAATGTAAAAAACGCAATATTAAAACAATTATTGACCTTGTCGTAAATCATGTATCAGACCAGCACTACTGGTTTAAGGATGTTGTTAAAAACGGTGAAAAAAGCCAATACTGGGATTATTTTATCTGGAGCGACAACGAAGAAAAATTTAAGGAAACCAGAATAATTTTTAGCGACACAGAAAAATCAAACTGGACATGGCAGCCTGATGTTAAAAAATTCTACTGGCACAGATTTTTTTCCAGCCAGCCTGATTTGAACCATAACAATCCCGAAGTAGTGGCAAAAATAAATGAAATTATAAAATTCTGGTCGGGGCTTGGGGTTGACGGTTTTCGGCTTGATGCTATTCCCTACCTCTGCGTAAAAGAAGGAACAAATAATGAGAATCTCGAAGAAACGCATTGTGTGATAAAAAACTGGAGAAAATTTTTTGATGCTAATTTCCCGGATAAAATTTTTCTTGCGGAAGCCAACCAGCAGGCGGAAGACCTGGCAAAATATTTTGGCAAAGGCGATGAATGCCATATGGCATATAATTTTCCGTTAATGCCCCGCATTTTTATAGCTTTAAAAAAAGAAACCAGAAATCCCATATTGGAAATTATGGAAAATCTGCCGGAAATTTCTGAAAACTGCCAGTGGGCTTTGTTTCTCAGAAACCATGACGAGTTGACACTTGAAATGGTTACTGATGAAGAACGGGATTATATGTATAACCAATACGCAAAAGACCCCAAAATGCGCTTAAATCTGGGAATAAGGAGAAGATTAGCGCCATTGGTGGATAATGACAGGAGAATAATCGAAGTTCTTAACTCAATAATATTTTCATTTCCCGGTACACCTATAATTTATTACGGTGATGAAATAGGGATGGGAGATAATATTTATCTTGACGACAGAAATGGGGTAAGAACCCCCATGCAGTGGTCTGCCAACAGAAATGCCGGTTTTTCTCAGTCTTCGCATCAGTTATATTTACCCCCTGTCATGGATAATGTTTACGGTTATCAGTCGATAAACGTTGAAAGCAACCTTAGCCAGTCTTCATCGCTTTTTAATTTTATGAAAAGTCTTACAGCCGCCAGAAAAAATTACAGGGCATTTGGAAGAGGAAAAATTGAATTTTTGAAACCCGATAATAGTAAGATTCTTGCTTATGTCAGAACTTATGAAGAAGAAAAAATTCTTTGTGTTGTAAATATGGCAAAGTCTGCCGAACTTTTTGAGCTTGATTTATCCGATTTTAAAGCAAATCGGCTTATGGAAATCTTCGGGCAAAGTATATTTACGCCTGTATATAACCAAAAATATATATTTACTATGCAACCGCATTCTTTTTTCTGGTTTGAAATTAAAAATACAGAAAAATAATTAGGTGTTGAGTGTTGGATTATTGTACAATATAAGCAAATGGAGCTGAGTATATGCTTATATTTTCTTCAATAATCCTCATAGCCACATATATTTTAATTGTATGGGATAGATTGCCTAAAGCAACGATAGCAATGACGGGAGCGGCAATAATGTTGCTTTTTCAGCACATGCCTGAAAAAGTGGCGTTTTCTCATATTGATTTTAGTGTGATTATACTTCTTGTAAGTATGATGATTATTGTTAATATTGCCGCCAGAAGCGGGGTTTTTAAATGGACTGCCTTTGAGATGCTCAAATACACTAAAGGCAACCCAAAATTAATAATGCTTTCTATAGGTTTATTTATGGCTTTATTTTCTGCATTTCTGGATAACGTAACTACAGTTGTTTTGATCCTTCCTGTTATATTTGTAATATCACAGGAATTAGAAATAGATCCTGTTCCTTTCCTGATTACAGCTATATTGGCTTCAAACATAGGGGGTACCGCAACTTTAATTGGCGACCCACCGAATATAATGATAGGAAGTGCAGCCGGCTTATCTTTTATGGATTTTTTAAGGGAATTGGCTCCGGTTATTATAATTATATTTATCGTTTCTATGCCTTTATTGCTTTTTCTTTTCAGAAAAAGCCTTGTTTTTACCCAGTCTCAAATGGATAAAATTAAAGAAATAGATAATAAAGCCACCATAACAGATAAAGTTTTGATGATAAGATCGACAATCGTATTAGGGTTTGTGATTCTCGGATTTATTCTGCATGATTTTATACATGTCGATGCATATATAGTTGCACTCCTTGGCGCAAGTTTTTTAATGCTGTTTGAAACATCAAAAGATGTAATTCACGAAGTTGAATGGACTACAATATTTTTCTTTATAGGGCTATTTTTAATAGTAGGGGGCTTTGCGGAGGCAGGAGGGATTAAAATTCTCGCTCACCAAATTATAAATATTACCGGAGGAGAACAAAAAATTGCAGCAATGCTTATTTTATGGACCTCGGGTTTCTTTTCAGCAATAATTGATAATATACCGTATACTGCAACTATGGTTCCTATTATACAGGAATTAAAACCCGTAATGGACATATACCCCCTATGGTGGGCTTTATCTCTGGGTGCCTGTCTTGGAGGAAACGCAACCATAGTCGGAGCTGCCGCAAATGTTATAGTGATTGAAGCCGCATATTCAAAAGGCTATAAGATTTCTTTTATAAGATTTATGAAGTACGGCATGTTTATCACATTAATTTCCCTAATAATAAGTTCAATTTATATTTATTTAAAATTTTTAATATAGAAAATAGTTTTTAAAAATAAGATACTCCTCAAATATCGGGATTTAATTAGTATCTTGTCAAATTTTGATAGTGTTGCAAATTTTTTTATGATAGTATAAAACTGATAAATAGTTCTTGGAGAGGTGGCCGAGCGGCTTAAGGCGGCACCCTGCTAAGGTGTTATGTGGGCAACTGCATCGAGGGTTCGAATCCCTCCCTCTCCG
>DYOT01000174.1 GCA_020720345.1 Candidatus Caenarcanum sp. | reverse complement strand
AGTACTTTACCGCTGTTTGATTTTCCTATAAGAAGATAAAAACCCTGTTTGTTTGTTAAAATTCCTATTTCGTTATGAATAATTCGCTCAACATTGTTTTCAGGATTTTTTGACAACCTTTCCTTTAACCACGCCGACAATAAAATAACAGACGGGATTTCAGAGCTAAATTGTTTTAGGTGTTGTGAAAAAGCTTTAATTATCATTATTTTATAATTCTCTTATGAGTATAAGTTTTGGCGTTGTTTCCGGAATATTCAGCAACAATTTGTCCGCTGCCGTAAAGTTTGTACTTGTAAATTGTAAGCCCTTCCAGTCCGACAGGACCGCGCGCATGAGTTTTGTTTGTACTTATTCCAACCTCTGCACCAAGCCCGTATCGGAATCCGTCAGCAAACCGTGTAGAAGCATTGCAGTATACTCCGGCTGAATCTACAAGATTCATAAACAAATCACTGTTTTCTTTATTTTCTGTAATTATGCAGTCAGTATGACCGGAGCCGTAAGTATTTATATGGTTTATGGCTTCAACAATATTATCCACTATTTTTATTGAAATTATTTTATCGCTGTATTCCGTTTCCCAGTCTTCTTCTGTTGCTTTTTCAATTTTCGGGACAATGCTTATTGTTGATTCATCGCCTTTAACAATAACCTGATTTTTTTTGAATTCTGAAATAAGCTCGGGCAAAAGTTTTTTAGATATATTTTCATGAATTAATAGTGTTTCGACCGAATTACATGCCGCAGGATACTGAATTTTAGAATCAATGCATATTTTTAAGGCTTTAGATAAATCAGCATGCTCATCAACAAAAATATGGCAAATGCCTTCTGTATGACCGAGAACAGGAATTTTTGTATTTTCCTGAATATATTTTACAAGATCGTTGCTTCCTCTGGGAATTATAAGGTCAATATAATTGTCCATTTTAAGCATTTCCTTAACGTCTTCCCTTGTTTTTATTAAATTTATAGAGTTTTCGGGAAACTCAGGAATTGTTTTTAAGGCATCGTTTATTAACTTAATAAAAATTTCATTTGATTTAAAAGCTTCTATTCCGCCTTTTAAAATTACAGCATTTGCGGATTTTATTGCCAGAGAGGCTATTTGAGGGACAACATCAGGTCTTGATTCAAAAATTACTCCTATTACTCCTATGGGACAGCTTACACGATATAATTCCAAGTCTTTGTCAAGCTCTGTAGCCCATAAAGTTTTATTTACAGGGTCTTCAAGGCTTATTACCTCTTCTATGCCTTTTATTATTGTATTTAATTTTTCTTCATCCAGTTTTAATCTGTCGTATAAGGCTTTTGTAAGTTTATTTTCAGACAATAAATTGGCTGCTAATAATAAGTCTTTTTTATTTTCCTCAAGAATTATATTAGCATTGTTTTTTATTGCCTCAGCAACTTTTAATAAAGCCTTGTTCTTGACGTCGTCACTTAAGGAGGTCAGTTTATATGAAGCAGTTTTAGCATTAAGATATATATCTTCCATTTATATTTTTCCTTGCAAATTTTTTTTATTTCTTGTTAAATTAATATTTAAGAGGAAATAATATTAATTTAACTTGGATATCCTTTAATTTTTTCACTGCTTTATGAAACTTAATATAACACATAATTAATTTTATCAGGGAAAAGGGTCAGTTATTTTTTACCAAAGGTGAAGATAGGATCACTGGATAAAGAAGGGCTAGTTATTTTTAGCCAAAAGGGTGAATAAAATATCACCAGAAATAAGGATTAATTTTTCCGCACACAAGTATATAATATTTATATACTAATGGAAGCAACGTAACTGGGTTTAAAAATTATGAATAAAAAATTATCTGCTGCTATAAATAATGATATGGAAAACGATGTTTGTTTAAACAGCGCCATGGACAAAATTACTTTAAAAAGTAATGATATTAAGGCAAAATTAAAATTCAAATATTTTGTTTATAAGATAAAAAGAAGTTTTGACCAGAATAAGTTTTTTTTATTTTAGTAAATAAAAAAATTATAATATAACCATGTTGTCTCTTGTTATGACAGTGTCGTAATTTTTGAAGCCTAAAATCTTTTCTATTTCATCGGAATGTTTGCCGATTACCAGCTTGCATTCCCTGCTGGAATAATTTGTCATCCCTTTGGCAAACTCCAGACCTTCGTTGTCGAGTATGCCTATAACGTCCCCTTTTTTAAATTCATTTATTATTTCAATAATACCTACAGGCATTAAGCTGGCCTTTTTTTCAATCAAGGCGGTTTTTGCGCCGTTATTTACTTTTATATGACTTTTTATATTTGTTGCATATGCAATCCATTTTTTTCTTCCGGATAAATTTTCTACAGGCAAAAAGAGGGTGCCTGCCCTTTCGCCTTTAAAAATTTTATTTATAATGCCGGTTTCTTTGCCGTTTGCTATTAAAGTCATGCCGCCCGAGTGCATTACAACTTTTGCGGCTTCAAGTTTTGTTTTCATGCCGCCCCTGCCTCCTTTTGATGCCTCAAAGCCTAGTGCTTCAACTTCCGGTGAAATTTTCTTAATAATTGGAATTATTTTTGCATCATTATATTTTTTGGGGTCTTTATCAAAAAGCCCGTCTATGTCGGATAAAATCACCAGTAAATCAGCGTCAAGCTTGCTTGTAACAAGGGCAGACAATTTGTCATTATCGCCAAAGCACACCTCAACCTCATTTTCTTTAAAACATTCAAGCTCGCTTGTTGATACAGTGTCATTTTCATTTATTATTGGAATTACTCCCAGCTCGAGCAAAGTGCTTAAAGTATTTCTCAGGCTTAAATATTTTTTTCTGTTAGCAAAATCATCAACCGTAAGAAGAATTTGAGCTGTTATAATATTAAACTTTTCAAAAGCTTCCTGATAAAAATGCATTAATTTGCTTTGACCGACGGCGGCACATGCCTGTTTTACGCTTACGGGATCAAACTTTTCAGTATTTTTGAGCAAACCTGCTCCCATGCCGACAGCGCCCGAGGTTACAATTATTATTTCCCGATCTTCCCGTTTTAATTCAGCCAAAGATTCTATAAGGGAATAAATTCTGGATAATGCAATGTTTCCGTCAGGATTTGTGAGGGTGTTTGTCCCCAGCTTAAATACAATTCTTTTTACGTTTTTAATATTTTCTCTATTATTCATATAGCAATTTTTATCAGTTTTTAAAACTCAGGCTTCACATTAAAAACAGGAAT
>DYOT01000173.1 GCA_020720345.1 Candidatus Caenarcanum sp. | reverse complement strand
TGTTACAATTTGTTACATATAAGGACTGAAAAAAATATTATAATGAATAAAGTTGACTTGAAAGAGTGCAACTTTTATAAGGGAATAATGTTTAGACTATGACACAAAATTATATTACTATTCTTACAATAATAGAGTTGTTATTTTCTTTTATTATAATTTATCTGATTATTAGAGCAGATATTATTGTAAATATAATGCAACAGGAAGTAAATATACTGCATTTGCATTTGCCTGCCATTATGAGAGAGATAAGGCAGGATCTGAAAAATATGAATATTGAACTGCTAAAACATGCTGATAGCAAGCTTATATCTTCCCAAAAACTGGGGTATATAACAGGAAAAATATTTACAGAAATCCTTATGTTACGATTAACAGCTTTGCAGATTAACAAAAAATTTCTTATTTTAACAATAATTTCTAAAATAATTAATATGAGAAAAATACGTCTATAGTATAAACTGGAGGAAACAAATGTCACGCAGAACAGATTATTCAATATCTTTTGGAATTGGAACACTTATTGGAGTATTAGCCGGAGTACTTTTAGGAGTTTTATTTTCCCCTAAATCGGGTGAAGAAATGAGAAAGGACTTAAAAGTCGCTACAAAAAAAATTATCAGGCAAGGGCAAATATTAAATGTTGTTTATGCAAAAAAAATTAGTTCGATGGCAATTGCCAGGCTTCAATACACAATAGAATCACAATTCAATAAAGTTATTGACGCTCTAAAAGCCGATAGAATGGCTGCAGCCAAAAAAAGAGAAGAATTGGAATCTATCTACAAATATTAGGATGAAGGAGACAAAAATTGAATACTTTAGCCGCTTCTATTTATCAGCCACTTGAGTTTTTAATCTATACATCAATAATTTTGCTTATAATTATAGGTGTATTTCTTATAAAACTGCTTGTTGACTTCTCAAGCCTGCTAAAATGCTCTCAGGATTTTATTAAAGCCACACAGGCAGAGCTGGAGCCAACAATTAAGGAAATTCATGCAACTTTGATAAATATTAACAATATTTCTTCAAATGTAAATTCTCAATTAAACAGTATAAACGATGGAGTCAGGAAAGGAGCTAAATACTTATCCGAGGTCGCTGCCTTAGTTGGAGACAAGGCAAAAAATGCCGGAGGGCTTATCAAAAAAAACCTGCTTTCAGGTATTTACCTTTTGATGAGTTCAAAAAAAAATAAGTAACAGAATTTATCTGTAAGAATAGTTTTAATTTTAAAAGGAGATCAACTATGTGTATTGGAAGATTTTTAACAGGCTTTTTAGTAGGAAGCGCAGTTGGTGGGATTGTCGGAATCCTTCTTGCTCCCCGTGCAGGAGAAGAGACAAGAGAGATGCTTGTTGACAGATCCGAAGAAGCTTACAAATCAACAGAAACTTCCGTTAAAGAGCTACAGTCAAAAGCAAATGAAGTAATGGACAATATTCAGAAAAAAGGCGATGAACTTCTTTCAAAAGTTCAGGATTTAATCAAACAACAATATCATCAAGCTTAAAAACTTTTCAAAAGAGGGGTGAAGCAATGCTTCACCCCTCTTTTGTTTATATTAATTGGAGAAGTATAACGTAAATTATCAGCAAAATTTTATATGATCCCAGGGTTGTATTTCTGTAGATTCACGCTTTCTGAGTGCGTACCAGTCAGAATCAGATAGCTGCATTACTTCTGAAACTTCCTTATAAGCCTTAGTCCAGCTCCCTATAGTCCCGCCATACTCATAAGCCTTTTCCGCAAAATAAGACAACCTCCTGTCGCCACGAGAAATTATCGCCTGTATATAATCCCATTTGACACTTGTGGGCTTGAATTTAATCTTGTTTTGGTTAAGTACCTTCCTTAAATAATCGCTCCGCAGGCTTATAACTTTATCATCAGGTCTTTCTTCCTTTTGAAAAGGTGTCTGCGCCTTGGGAACAAATGAACATATACTTAAAGTAAGATTAAATCCTTTATTTTCTCGCTTAAGCCTTATCATAAGATCAGCAAGTTCTTGTATATCTTCCTGTGTTTCTGAAGGAAGACCAATCATTCCGTATATTTTTAATCCTTTAAGTCCATTTTTGCGGGCTGTTTCCACTCCTGCAAAAATATCTTCCTGATTAAGTTTTTTGCCGATAAAATCCCTTAATCTTTGACTTCCGGCTTCTACAGCAATTGTTGCCTGTTTCTGCCCGCATTCCACAAGGGTTTTAATCATTAAAGGCGAAATTTTATCGCTTCTTAAGGAAGAAACCGAAATTTCAAACTCTCTCTCTTTTCGTCTTTCCAAAATATATTCACATATTTTTTCAAAATCAGGGTGTTCCGTAATCAACGCACCCAAAAGACCTATTTTATCAGTATATTCAAGACCTATATCTATAAGTTTAATTATATTTTCATATAAAGGGTATCGTGCCGGAAGGGTAAGATAACTTGCCAGACAAAAATAACACATCTTCGGGCAGCCCCTTGCGACTTCCACGAGAAACATGCCGGGAAATACCGATTTTTCAGTAATAATAGGAGTATAAGAGTTTGCCCCGAGCTCCTTAATATATCTTTTCCTGATTTTATCAGGCGCTTCAGTTGTATTTGGGTTTATAGCCTTTATAGAACCGTCAGAATTATATGCGACATCATAAAACGAAGGAATATAAATTCCTTCAATCTTTGCGAGATGCTTTAATATAGAGTTTTTATCAAGATGTCTAACTTCTTTATAGGCATTCATGAATTCAATAAGGATTTCTTCGCCTTCACCGACAATAACAACGTCAAAAAAGTCCGCATAAGGTTCCGGATTGGCTGTCAAGACAGGACCTCCACCAAAAACAAGAGGGGCATTATCATCTCTATCCTTTGCCCTGAGAGGTATATTATACTTTTTAAAAATTGAAAAAATACCATGAAAGTCAAATTCAAAAGAAACTGAAAAGCCCATAATTTCAACGTTATTTGGATTATGCAAAGTTTTTTCTGTGTCTGTAAAAATTCTTTCAGGGCAAATATAAGGACTTTCGTCAAGCTGTCTAAAAAGCTGTAAATAGCCAAGCGAACACATTCCTATCATATAGGTTGCCGGAAAGCAAAACCACATAGGAATAGCATCTGTATGTTTTACAGCTGGTTTATATAAAAACTTTTCTTCCGGTTTTTGTTTCATTATTCCTGACTTTAATTTGTCTTCTGCTTATTTACACGTCTACTTACTATAAA
>DYOT01000172.1 GCA_020720345.1 Candidatus Caenarcanum sp. | reverse complement strand
CAACATGGATCACATGCCGGTGCACATATAGGTGCTGCCAATCCTGTTGGACAACATGAATTACATCTTGGTGCACATACTGGTGCGCAAGGATTGCATGTTGGTTGGCATATCGGAGCGCATACCGGTGTTGTTGTAACATACATAGGTGCTGCCAATCCTGTTGGACAACATTGTTGAGCACATGGATTAATCTGAGGACAACAACCTGTGTATTGTGCGGCAAAAACAGGCTGAGCAAAAGCAATCAACATTGCTGCCAATACAAAATATTTTTTCATTCACCAATCTCCTTACTTTTTTTGGCTACTTCCTGACTACTCCTTTTTAGAGCATAATTATATATAACTTAATAAAAACAAAAATAGATTCGCAAAACGGGTAATATTTAAATTCGGGGTTTTTATAAAAACAAGTTATTTTGTTGTAAGACTTTCGCCTATTATTCAAAATTAAATTTTTAACCAGACGGCTTCTAATAATCTTTTATATTTTTATTTCCTTCTGGTATAATGTAATCGGTTTAAGGCTTATCAATTGATTGTAGTAACATAGAGGAATATTAATGATAAATTCAGTTGTTCTTGTTGGAAGGGTCGGTCAAGATCCTGAAATGAAATATTTTGAAACAGGAAAAGTAAAGACATCGTTTTCTATTGCTGTCAACAGATGGTCAAAAGAAGGAGAACGTACAGACTGGTTTAACATAGAATTATGGGATAAAAATGCTGAAGTTGCCGGTGAATACGTAAAAAAAGGTAAACTTGTAGCTATAGACGGCAGGCTTGACTTGAGCAAGTGGACCGATAATGACGGAAACAAAAGAGAAAGATTCTTTGTAAGGGCAAATAACCTTCGTCTTCTTGGAGGCAAAAATGATTCTTCCCCTCTCATGGAGTAATGAAGCAGGAGCACAAAATTGACTTTAAAAAGCAAAACCATAGGGATAATTGCCGACGATTTAACCGGCGCAAATGATACTGCTTTACAGTTTCATTTAAAAGGCTGTAACATCCAAATTTTACTCGATTATTCCATTGAACCTTCAAGAATTTCAAATACTCAGGCATGGTCTATAAGTACTGAAACAAGAAACGAAAAGCCTGATAAAGCCGCTCAGATTACTGCTGAAACTACAGAAAGACTTATTAATACTTTCAATGCCGAGTATATTTATAAAAAAATTGACTCGACCCTGCGTGGAAATATTGCCGTGGAAATTCTGGCAGTACTAAATGCAATGAATGGCGATGCGGCTGTTGTTGTTCCTGCTTTTCCTGCGGAAGGCAGAACGACTGTAGGAGGCTATCATCTTATAAAAGGTATACCTCTCGAAAGAACTGATGTTGCCCGAGACCCTCATTCTCCAATATTTCAATCCCATATACCAACTCTTTTAGCCCAGCAGACTGACAATCCTGAAATAATAGGTTATATATCCTTAATGACCGTTATGAAAGGTGCTGGTCCTGTTTTAATGGAGCTTAACAAGCTGGTTAAGGAAGGCAAAAAACTTATTATTGTTGATGCAATTTCAACAACTGATATGGAACAAATAGCCCTTGCTATTGAAAAATCAAGCTTCAATCTCCTTCCATGTGGTGCTGCCGGACTTGCTCAGGTTGTTACAAAATCATGGCTTCCTGACACCAAATATCAGCATATTCCTAAGGTCATTCCAAAACTTCCTGTACTAATTGTTTCAGGAAGCATGGCAAATCTTTCCAAGACACAAATAAAAAAACTTGCAGAATCAGATGAGTTTGATTCTTATATTCTTGAACTTTCCATTGAAGATATTCTGGAAGATCCTTCAGAAGAGCTTGTTCTAAAAATTCTGGAACATCTTGAAACGGAAAACCTTGTTGCTGTTCATGTGAACATTTCTGACAAGGATGAAGCCGAAAAAATTAAAGAACTGGGAATAGAAAAAGAAAAAATTTCCAACATTATTACTGATTATCTGGCAAATTTAAGCAGCAGGGTTATAGCAAAAAAAACTCTTATTCTATTAACTATAGGCGGAGAAACATCCTATAAATGCTGTTATGCGATAGGAAGCAAACAATTACAACTAATTGATGAAGTAGAACCTTCCATTCCCCTTTGTCTTGATCTGGAAGCCCAATGGATTGTAACCAAATCAGGCAATTTTGGTTTGCCTAATTCATTAATAAATATTATCAAATATTTTAAACAGCATCAGCAAAGTTCTTAAATAAATGAATGATGAGAAAAATATAGCTATAACAATAGGAGATGTGGGCGGAATAGGTTCTGAAATTATAATAAAAGCTCTTAATTCCCCTGAAATTTCCTCAAATTTACATAAATTCATTCTAATCGGCAGCAAAGATTTTTTTTATAACACTGCTAACAAATTAGGGGTTGGTTTACCTGATAATATAGAAATTTTCGATATTCCTCTTGAAGTTTCAAAAACTGTTATAGGAAAACCTTCAGCAGAAAGCGGAAGACATTCTTTTCTTGCTCTGAAACAGGCATGTAAACTTGCAAAAAAAGGGCTTATCAGTGCCATTGTTACAGCTCCTGTTTCCAAAGAAGCCGTTAATAAAGCAGGCTTTTTTTATTCAGGACAAACCGAAATTCTTAAAGAATTTTTAAAAAAAGGTAAAAACTCTCTTCCTGAAATGCTTTTCGTTACAGAAAATTTACGGGTTATGCTGCTTACAAGGCATCTCAAACTTGATTCTGTCTCCTCTGAATTGAGTATAAAAGGCATTATAAGGTCAATTACTACTCTGAATAATTCTCTAATTAATGATTTTAAAATAGCAAAACCTAAAATTGCTGTCTGCGGATTAAATCCACATGCCGGTGAAAACGGCATACTCGGGCACGAAGAAGATTATTTAATCAAGCCGGCTATTAAAAGTCTTATAAATAAATCGAAAATAAATGTTGAAGGTCCTTTTCCTGCCGATGCACTATGGGCAAAAACGGCAAAAATTTATTTGAGCGGTGGGGTTTTGCCTTACGATGCTTATGTCGCCTGCTATCATGATCAGGGATTAATCCCCGTTAAGATGCTAGCTATGGAAAAAGCTGTTAATACAACTATAAATTTGCCGATAATAAGAACTTCACCCAGCCACGGTACTGCTTATGACATTGCCGGACAGAACAAGGCTGATTTTCAGAGCATGATAGAGGCGATTAAACTGGCTGATCAGCTTGTATAAAAAAGAACAAATATAGATTTATTA
>DYOT01000171.1 GCA_020720345.1 Candidatus Caenarcanum sp. | reverse complement strand
GCAGGCAAAAAAAAGACTCAATGCAGGCGGGTTTATAGCTGTTGAAATAGGATTTTCTCAGGCGGAGGAAATCTCTGAAATTTTTATTAAAGCAGGATTCAATGAAGTTAAGGTAATTAAAGATTATAACAATCTGGACAGGATTGTTATTGCCAGCTTCTCCAGAACATAATCCAAATCTTGTTTTGTGTGCAAAGCTGAAACACAAAGCCGTATTCTTGGGGTTTTTACCGTTGGAGGTCTGATACATGACGCCATTATACTGTGTTTTTCCAGTAATTCGTTTGAAATATCAACAGCTTTTTGAATATTATCAAGCTTTAAACAAAATATAGCCGATTCTGAGGGAATAACATCCAAATTCAGCCGGCTTAAACCCTGTTTAAAGTATTTTATATTTTCATGAAGCTTTTTTCTAAGTCCAAAATCGTCTCGAATAACTTCAACGGCTTTTATTGAAGCGGCTGTTACAGGAATTGAAGGAGCTGTAGAAAAGATAAAAGAACGTGATTTATTGCGTAAATAATCAATTAATTCTGCTTTTCCGGCAATATAGCCGCCCTCTGAGCCGGCTGCCTTGCTAAGTGTTCCCATGTGAATATCTATCTTATCGTTTAAATTAAGTTCATGCGCAAGCCCTTGCCCTTTTTCTCCATAAATTCCGAAGGCATGCGCCTCGTCCAAATATATAAGCGCATTATATTTTTCTTTTAAGTCAATAATTTGTTTTAGCGGCGCCCTGTCCCCGTCCATGCTGAAAATTGAATCGGTAATAATTACATTAAACCTGAATTTTTTGTGATTTTCTTCCAGCAGGCTCTCTAAATCATTAACATCACAGTGTTTATAAATAAACTTATTGGCTCTGGAAAGTTTTATTCCGTCTATTATGCCGGCATGGTTTAATTCGTCTGAATAAACAGCATCCTTTTCATTAAAAAACGCTGAAATTGCTCCTAAATTTGCCGCATAACCTGTTGAAAACACTATAGCTTTTTCTGTTTCTTTTAATTCAGAAAGTTTTTCTTCAAGTTCCGTATGTAATTTATGAGTCCCTGAAAGTAATCTTGAGCCGGTTGAGCCGATTCCATATTTTTCCGCCGCCCTAATGACAGCTTGTATTAATCTTTCATCGCAGGCAAGACCTAAATAATTGTTAGATGACATTTGCAGGATTTTTTTACCGTTATATTCTACACAAGCACCTGGTTTTGAGGAAAATATCCTGAAATTCCGATAAAGATTGTCAATTTTTATTAAATCTAATTCTGACTGTAAATGCTTATAAAAATTCATTTATTTGTACCTTTGTAACAAAAAATCATCTTCTTTTGTTTATTAATAATTATTTAACAATTTTTGAATAATAATATAAATAATATAATAAATATTTTTGGTGGACTTTTAACAATGATTTTGAAAATAAGCGGGTTTGCCGCTTCAAACAATATTAAGACTTCAAATTATGACAATAATCAAGACAAGAATATAACAAACAAAATTAAAAATTCTTCCAGCCCCTCGTTTGGAGCTCTTCCGGCTGAATTTATCCATGAGGTATGCGCTTTTACTGCAGCTATAGGTATAGTAACAACTATAGAAAAATTTGCGGCAAGAACGTTTAAAAATCATAGGACTAAAAAGCATGTACAATCAGTACTTTTAGAAGGGGCGCACAAAGAAGCGTTTGAAAAAATAACAAAAAAGGTTAGAGATGCTATAACTGATTTAAATTCTTTAGCAAAAACCAAAAAAAATAAAACGTTTTTGAAATTATCTTCCCACCTTGCCAAAGTGTTTGAAAAAAAAGCAGGGATTAAAATCAAACCGCATTTTAATACAAATCCGCATGCTACGACAGAAGAAGTAATAAAAACGCTTAATAAAATTGATTCCAAGCTTATAAATTTATTTCTTGGAGAAAACGTGCATCTTGAACAAGAAGAAAATCTGGTAGTTGGAGCTCCTTTGAGAAAAGCTGTTAAAAAAGCTGCCGATTATTTAAAAACAAAATATCCTCCAAAAATAGACCCTAATGCAGTCAAAGGGAAAATACATTCTATGTCTGAATACAAAAAAAAATTAAAAAAATCTCCACCTCCATCTATTGAAAAGATTGTTTAAATTATAATAATGAATTTATCTTTTCTTTAACGATTTCAGGAGTTATTTTTGTAAGGCATGCCTGATTTGTATAACATTTTTTTCTTAATTCGCAAGGACTGCAAGGCAAACCAAGATAAACAGGTTTATGAATATGCCCCCAGGCTTTCCATTTTATGTAGTTCATTGGACCATAAATTCCGACTACAGGAATATTTAATGAAGCGGCTATGTGCAAAGTCCCTGAATCAGAACCTACAATAAAATCCATTTTATTTATAAGAGCCGTGCTGTCCTGTATTGATAGTTTTCCGCAAAGATTTACCGGTTTATTTTTTAATTGCGAAGGGATTAATCTTAAAATTTTGTCATAGACCGAATAATCACTAGCCGTACCGGTAAAAAAGACCTGAATATTTTTTTCATTAGAAAGATATTCAACAATTTGCGCAAAATTTTCCAAACCCCACTGCTTGTTGATATTTCCGCTTGTAGCGTGAATCAAAACTTTTTTCTTATCCGATAGGTCATAATTGCCCAAAATTTCCTGAATTTTTTCTTCGGACTTTTCATTTACCCAGTTTTCAAGGTGGTTATCAGCCACAGGTATATTATCAGCTCTTAAAACATCCAGAAAACACTCTATTTCATGCCTGTCCTGTATATAGGGAAGTGTTTTTGTAAGTAAAAAGCCTCTGTTTTCTGTATTAAAACCGATTCTTTGCCTGATTCCTGACAAAAAGGCAAGTGCTGCACTGGAGAAAGAACGTTTTAACACATAAGCTTTGTCGTATTTATTTTGTCTTAACAGCTGAACATAGCTCCAAAAGGTCTTTCTGGCTTCGCCTGTATTTTCATACTTATGTTTTCTGGTTGTATCAAAGAAAATCAAGTTGTCTATGTAGGGGCAATCGAGTAAAACATCGCCTGAGACGGGACCGGCGAGCATATCAATCTGCGCATCAGGATAAGCTTTTCTAAGGTTTCTCAAAAAAGGGATGGTTAAGACTGTATCGCCAATAAATCTGTATCTTATTACGAGAATTTTTTCTTTCATTTTTTACTCTTAAGGGTTAACCGAATAACATTAACAATCCTGCCAGTATCATTATAATTCCCCCTATAC
>DYOT01000009.1 GCA_020720345.1 Candidatus Caenarcanum sp. | reverse complement strand
AAATTTAATTTTGAGGCAGTATAATAAAAACTATTTAATAATTCTTATATCTTCAGGATCAGGAGCTTTTACCCTGTAATTGTTATCTGTTAAATGTTCCCTGAATAATTCATTCATGGTTTTATTAATAGGCTTAAATTCATTTTCCAGCTCTTTTACAGCTATAATCTTTGGCTTTTTAAAAAAATACTCGGGAATTGCCATTTTATAAGTCTGTTCAAATTTAACGGGTTCATATTTTCCTTCTTTATTTTTAATTTTTATATAATTTTTAACGTTATTAAGATTTATTTTTTCAATAGGATTATTAAGCAACATCTCTATAAGTTTTGTTTTTTGTATTTGTATTCCTGACCACTGGATCATTGTATTTCTGTCTTCGTTTTTTCTGTGCTCTTCCAGATTTTCCATAATTATTTGAGCTATAGCAGAACCTTTTACATTTCCTACATGAACATTAGATAAACTGTCTGTCTGTCCACTCATAATATTTCGTATTTCAAGGTTCGTTATTCCTTTATTAACCGGCAAATCCTGTCTTATCGCAGAAGAAGGCATACCAAATATCTGTGTTCCGGGTTCGTATTTATTGATACTGGAAAGAATGGCGTCATTTACAAAGTTGGCAAGCAGACTATTTTCCTTCCTTACTCCTTTCTGACTTAAGATTTCCATATTTTCAGGTCCTTCAATATACAATAAAGGCTTCATATCTTTTCCAAGTTTTTGAGCCAGTAATGTTGTAAAAGGATTATTAAACCTGGAATTATAAACCTTAAAATTATCAAGCTTTATAGAGCCGTCATCTTCAAAATGGAGGCTTGCCGAGTCAAATTTTTTGAAGTCATGTCCGAGAGAAATTACAGGTACATCCTTATTATCAATATCTTTAACTAATATTATTCTATCTTCATGGTCATGCCCGTTCCAGACCATGTTAATCCCTTTAACATTTTTCACAAGCATCTCTGATATTCTATTGCCTGTATGGCTTGTCAGAACAACAGCTCCCTGCGGATTTTCCTTTTTAAACTCACCTATGACTTTATTTAGCGCTTTAAAAGTATATTCAATATCTTCTTCTTTAATATCAGCATCTTTTTTATTGGTTCTATCTATGAAATCAATATCATTAACCAGCTCAGGATTATAATAGTCTATTCCCATTATCATTACCCCCAAGAAAAGAGCTTTATGAATTTTTTTAGGGTTTTTATCATCAGGAACTTCAAGAACTGCGTATTCTTTAATCTTTTCTCTTTCTTCAGGCGATAAATCTGTGATCGCAGGAGAACTTTTATGATATGCATTAGTAAAAACAGTTGTGATATCAGCCTGTCCCAGATATTTCATAAGCCGCCTGTCTCCCCCGTCAAGGTCATGATTTCCGGGCGTGTATAAAACCTTTATTCCGGGAACTCGATCTTTAATAGAAGAAACTAGCTTATTAAGAAAATTTAATTGAACCTGACCGGCTTCCATTTTACTATCAGTAATAAAGCCTTTGGAATCGGGCTTCATAAACCAATCACCGCCAATAATCCCAACTTCTAAAGTGCTGTTGGTTTCTTTTTTTGGAAAAATTCTGTCAATATTGTGTTCAATAGCGTTCCAAAAATATGGTAAAGATTCAACTTTTCCGTGATTATCGCTTGTTGCAAGCATATTGATGTCAGCACTGCCAAAATTTACTTTTTTATTTTGTTTTTGATTATAATAATTGTTCCCGCAAGAAATATTGTTTACTCTCTGCATAAAGCTGCCTCTTTTTAAAAGATATTCGTATTTGTATTAAGTGCGTGAAAGAAAAAAATTAATATTGAAAAACAAAATAAAATTGGTTTTTTCGACATATCCTTGCCTGACAAAGCTTTCAAACACAAAATCCAACTTAATATTTATTAACATTTCGGGTGCAAATTTTAATAAATCAAAAACTCTTTTAAAAATTAGTTTTTAGAGGTACCCTAAAATATGTAAACTCGAGATAAAAAATGGACAATAATTTCCCTGAAATAAGAGAAAATCAAATAAAATTTGAGGATGAATATTTAAGCAAACTGGCGGCAAAAAGCTCCGGTTCAAAAGGCAGGAAAAATCCTGAAACGCCCTGCCCTATAAGGACAGATTTCCAGCGAGACAGGGACAGGATTCTTCACTGCAAATCTTTCAGACGCTTAAAACATAAAACACAGGTTTTTATTTCACCGGCCGGCGACCATTACAGGACAAGAATCACTCATGTGCTGGAAGTTTCACAAATTGCAAGGACAATAGCCAGAGCTTTAAGACTAAACGAAGATTTAGCAGAAGCAATTTCTTTGGGGCACGACCTCGGACATACCCCTTTCGGACACACCGGCGAAGACGTCTTGAACGAGCTTTTACCGAACGGCTTTAAACACAACGAACAAAGCATAAGAGTTGTTGAAGTCCTGGAAAATCTTAACCTTACAGAAGAGACTCTTGACGGCATAGTCAATCACACAGGTGAGACTGAACCTTATACCCTGGAGGGGCAAATAGTTAAAATTGCCGATAGAATAGCATATCTTAACCATGATATTGATGATGCCGTCAGGGCAGGAATAATAAAAGAAACCGACCTGCCTGAAATTTCACTGAAAATACTTGGCACCAGTACTAATCAGCGAATAACAACCACAATAAAAGATATTATTATTAACAGCAAGGATAAAATAATAATGTCAGAAAAGTTCAGAAATGCTATGGATATACTCAGAAGCTGGATGTTTGACAATGTTTATCTGGATTCTCCGGCAAAAAGAGAAGAACACAAAGCTAAAAAGATAATTGTAGAGCTGTTTAACTATTATATGGCTCATCCCCAGCTTATAGAATGGAATGCAAAAACAAAAGACGAACCGATAGAAAGAATTGTTGCCGATTATATAGCTGGAATGACAGACAGGTTCGCTATTCAGGATTATCTAAACAAATTCGTGCCAAGATCCTGGGGAAAAAAGCAGGAGTTTTAAAAAATTGATGCCAATATTTCTTAAAATAGGTACAATTATACCTGTCTTTAATTTTTCTGGTTAGAAATTTTTATGCTCGGATATATCTGGTTTTTTCTCATAATAACAGCCCTGATTATAGGCGGAGTCAACGGAAAAATTGATGCCGTTGTTCAATCCATTGTTAATTCCGCACAACTTGCCGTGGAAATATCTATTTCCCTTATAGGGGTGATGGCTTTCTGGCTCGGGATGATGAAACTTGCCGAAAACTCAGGCATCATAACAGAAATTTCAAAGCTTCTAAAGCCTATAACAAAAAGGCTTTTTGCGGATGTTCCACCGGATCATCCTGCTATTGGGCACATTGCTATGAATTTTTCCGCAAACGCTCTTGGAGTAACTAACGCAGCTACTCCTATGGGAATTAAAGCCATGGACGAACTGCAAAAACTTAATCCCGACAAAAAAGTCGCCACTAATGCAATGTGTACCTTTCTGGCAATAAACACTGCGGGAGTTCAGTTTATTCCTGCTTCCATTATTGCTATTCTCGCAGCAGCCGGAGCCAAAAATCCGACCGTAATTATTGGACCAACCTTTCTTTCCACCTTAATTGCCCTTATTTCAGCTGTTACTGTGGTAAAAATCCTTGAAAAACTCCCATTTTTCAGACAAACAGCCTCTTGTCATTGCGAGGAGACGCAAAGCGTCAACGAAGCAATCCAAAAAGAGTAGATTTGAATAGTGGATTGCTTCGCTCCCACTGGTCGCTCGCAATAACAAATTAAATGATAATAATATAAGGACTAAAACCTTGCTACACCTTATAACCCAAACATTTGACATATTTAAACATTCTTTTGCAGGCACCTTAAATCTATTTTCACTGTGGATTCTGCCTGTATTTATTGTGTGCATACTTTTTACAGCTTTATATAAAAAAATTCCTCTGTACGACACTTTTATAGATGGGGCAAAAGAAGGTTTCAGTGTAGGAGTTAAAATTATACCGTATCTTGTAGGGATTCTTGTTGCCATAGGAATGTTCAGGGCTTCAGGAGCAATAGAACTTCTTGCGCATGCTCTTTCTCCCGTTTTAAAACTAATAGGAATGCCGGCGGACATCCTTCCTCTTGCAATTATAAGACCTTTATCAGGCAGCGGAGCTCTGGGGATTACAACAGAACTCGCAAAACAATACGGTGGGGATTCCTATATGGCAAGACTTGCCGCTGTAATGACAGGCAGTTCCGAAACCACATTTTATGTAATAGCCATATACTTTGGTTCTGTCGGAATTTCAAGAATAAGACATGCATTAATAGCCGGACTCGTTGCTGATATTGCAGGCATGCTTGCCGCATTATTTATATGCGGACTTGTATTTAAATAGTTTGGTTATTTTTGGTTTCGTTGATCTGTTGACTAATCCTGCTTTGTTTTTCTTTCAATTCTGTTACAATTTCCTGAATTTTATTCCAGTTTTCGATGCTTTGTTTTTCAAATCCGCAGCCCGGAAAAAACATTGTCCTTTCATGAGGAACAGGATAAATTCTGCATAAAGTCGGTCTGTCTTCATGTATTAAACAGCCGCCATTCTCGCCAATATATTTGCATCTAAAGAAAGACATTTCCGGCTTGCCAACCTGTTTCATTACTCTTTCATAAAAATCAGGCTCAATTTCCTTAACAGTTTCATGAGAATAACAAGGCATAAATATTGCAAGAAAATCCTTTGCCCCTTCTACCTGCAATGGCTCGGATTCCGGATTCTCTATAAGTTCCAGTATTTGCTCGTATGACAATCCACTTTTAAACGTGGCAATCTGGCAACATTTTCCGCACATATTGCATAGTTTCTGCGGAAGTTTTAATAATTCCTGAATTTTTTTTACAGCTTCTGACATAATTTATCCTGTTAATTTACTGCCTACCAGAACATTGACCCGTATTTACTCCACGGCTTAATTTTATTTTCGATGATTTGTCTTAATTCTTCAACCGTCATTTCTTTACCGGGGACTTTTCCGTCCGGCGAAATTGCCTCAACAGCAACTAAATGCTCTTTTAATTTACGTGTCAGTTTTTTATATTTTTCTCTTAATTCAAACTGCCACCCTTCAAATCCACACCCCGGAGGCATACATGACCAGCCATGATGCGGGGCTCTGCTGCATACGGTGGGTCTGTTATTATGCATAGAACATAAATTATCTTCAGTGATATGAGGACAGTAATAAAAAGATAAATTATTAATATCAAAACCTTCTTTAAGTTTTAATTCTTCAATAATCTGATCAACCTGCTCAGGGACAACTTTTCTTGCTTCTTCAATTGAAGAAAAACGCTTAAAAATTTCAGTAAAGACTTTTGCTTCTTTATTTCCCATCTCTGCAAGTCTTTCCAGTTCTTCATGCGTATCGGCAGTGGCAATAGATTTACAGCATCTTCCGCACATCCTGCACAGGTATTGAGGAAACTCATCCAGTTCTTTCTTAAACTCGTCTATTTCACTTTCATAATCAAAACTCATGTGCTATTCCTATAAATACTTCCGTTTTTATTATAAAACATATCCTGATAATTTAATAATTTTTAATTTGAGAAAGTTTTAATTTTTTTTGTATATAATAAGGGACAGTAAAAAAAAGAGTTTATAAATTTGAATTTAACAGTTTTTGCAGGGACTTTTAATCCGATACATACAGCTCACTTAATCATAGCTGAATTTATACGGGAAGAATTAAAGACTGATAAAATTTTATTTGTTCCGTCATTTATGCCTCCCCATAAAAACAATGACGTTGTGGATGTCGAACATCGTTATAATATGGTCAAATTAGCTGTTCAAAATAACCCTTTTTTTGAAATTTCAGACATTGAAATTAAACTTGGGGGAATTTCTTATACATATAATACAATTTGTGAATTATACAGACAAAATCCTGATTTAAAAGACAAAATAAATTTTATTATCGGAGCAGACGCTCTTAGCGAAATAGAAACATGGTATAAACCGGATGAACTGGCTAAATTAATTAAGTTTATAGTTATTTCAAGACCGGAAAACAAAACAATACAGGAAATTATTGCTAATATAAATTTAAATAACTTCAGCTACCAATTTATTGAAGCCCCTGAAATCAGCATATCTTCTTCCTGTGTGAGGGAAAGAATTAAAGCCGGGAAGTCAATAAAATACCTTGTGCCAGAGGTTGTAGAAAAATATATAAAAGAAAACGGACTTTATGAATGAAATAAAAATGAACAAAATAGTCAATACAGAAAAAATAGTTAATCTCCTTTCAAATTATTATCCTGTCCATGTAATGGAAGATAATTATACTGGAAATCCCTACAAAGCCCTTGTCTCATGCCTTTTAAGCCTTAGAACAAGAGACGAAATAACTTTCCCGGTGGCTGAAAAACTTTTTGAAAAAGCTGATAATCCTTATGAAATGGTCAAATTATCTTATGAGGAGCTTTGCGAAATAATAAAAAGCATAAATTATTACAAAACCAAGGCAGAAAATATACTTAATATTTCAAAAATTCTTATAGAAAAATACAAAAGTGAAATTCCTTCAACAATGGAAGAACTTCTGGCTTTCAAAGGGGTAGGAAGAAAAACGGCAAATATTGTAATTTCAGTAGGGTTTCAACAACCCGCCATAGCGGTAGATACCCATGTTCACAGAATTTCAAACAGGCTCGGGCTTGTTTTTACAAAAACACCGGAAGAAACAGAATTCAAATTAATAAAAATACTTCCGAAAAAACACTGGCGCACATGGAATCAGATTTTGGTACTTCATGGCAAGGCAACTTGCAAGCCAATCACACCTTTATGCCATATTTGTCCCATAATTAACTATTGTAATCAGGTTTTTAAATAACTACTCAAGTGTTATACATAATTTGAATCAATAACTTAAGAATGTAAAGAATATTAAACAAATTCTTTATATTTAACAAATTACTAACACTTTTTTCATTTAATAATAATATAATAGGCTCTAGATAATCACGTTTTTTATTACTGGGAAAGATGCTACTATGAGTGGTTTTGTTGGACTCAATAACGTTTTCTTTGGAAATTTGACTGTTAAAAATAATCCTGATGCCCCTGCAAAAGGTCAGAAGTTGCATTTTCAGTCTGAAAAACCAATTGCAGATACTATTGCTTTTGGAAAGAAAAGGTTGCGTAATCATGCTTACACCTCAGATCAAAATAACTTAATGTCTGCTTTAAAACAAATTGCTCTAAAACTTGGACTGCCATGCTTTTATACAGGAGAACGGTTTAACAAGCCAGGTATGTTTGAGCTGAAACTCGATTATCTACCGACAATCGAGCATATAATCCCATTTTCAGAGAAAGCAACAGCACGCTTAAAAAATGTAAAAGATGTAAATTCTCTAAAAAATCTGGTGCTGGTAGGCAGTGAAATAAATGGACAAAGAAATAAAAAATCTCTTAAACGATTCTATAGAGAAAATCCTGAATTTCTGGAAAATGGCAGAAAAGCTCTTAAACAATATCAAAAAATAAATACACCGGAAGGGGCATTATTTGACGGTTCTCCTCCAATAAGGGGCAAAAAATGGGTTAGAGGTATTAAAAAAGTACTAAACGCTGAGCTTGGCTATATGGCATTTACAGGAAATAAAGTTCAAACCGAAGACAACATTTCTTTCGCGAAAAACCACCGACCAAAAACTAAATATATAATTCTAAGTTTTGATAAACTTAGACAGATTGCTTTAGAGATGGGATTACCCTGTTTTTATACGGGAGAAAGATTTAATCCAAATCATAAAGCAACCGTAGAACATTTAATTCCGAGATCAAAGAAAAATAAAGCAAGAAAAGCCGGCAAGCTTGAACGTATTAATGCCCCTGAAAATATTGTCCCTGCGGGAGCACAAGTAAATAGTACAAGAAGTTCAATCCCTTTAAATATATGGTATGAACAGCATCCTGAATATCTTGAAAAAAGCAGGGCTGCGCTGGCAGAATATGAGAAAATACAAACTCCTAAATTTAACGGAAAAAGATGGGCGGGGGGAGTTAAAAAACTGCTGAACAATGAACTTGGATATGTAGCGTTTACAGGAAACAAAGAAAAACAAGATGAAAGTATTTCTTTTGGGATTGGAAAATATACTAATCAAAGAATGCAGGCTCTAAGAACAATTGCAGTAAAAATGAGTTTGCCATGTATTTATACTGGGAAAAAATTTGGCAAAGATCT
This sequence comes from Candidatus Caenarcanum sp., assembly GCA_020720345.1. GTDB lineage: Bacteria > Cyanobacteriota > Vampirovibrionia > Gastranaerophilales > UBA9971 > DYOT01. Next base: position 11,312 of record DYOT01000009.1, on the reverse strand, counting down.
TAAACCAACAATAGAACATCTTCTTCCAAAATCAGCAAAAACTGATGCCACTAATTACGGATTGCGGCATATTAATGTAATCGGAAATTGGACATTGGCGGAGTCAAAAATTAATGGAGCAAGAAATTCAATGCCTCTGTCAGAATGGTATGAAAAACACCCTGAATGCTTGGAAAAAAGCAAGGAAGCTTTGGCTGAATATGAAAAAGTAGACCTTCCTGAAGTCGGCGTAAATGGATACGAATGGGTTAGAAGAATAAAAAGGACACTAAATAAACAGCTTGGATATCTTGCCTTTACAGCTAATAAAAACTCAAACGTCTAAACAGCTTCTTCAATGAATAATCTTTCATCTTCAAGAAATTTTTTCATATCAAATACACACATAATTTTGTTATTAAACATAATTTCAGCAGACGTAAATTTATTTTTTTCATACTTGCTTTGAATAATATGATTAAGATCCTGCTGGGGTATTTTTTCAATTCCAAAAACCTCATCAACAAGAATTCCAATCTGAATATTTTCTGTTTTTATAACAATAATCTTTGTTTTGTCGCTCGTAGCCGTCATAGGTATATTTAAAAATTTCCTGATATCCACTATAGTTATAAAATCTCCACGCAGATTTATAATTCCGGCTATAAAATCCGGTACACATGGTACTTTAGTAAGGCTAACCAGTTTTAATTTTGTTATTTCCTTTACATATTTAAGATTTATACAATAAATTTCTTCATTTAAGCAAAATGAAATAAAATAATCTTCCCTATAATTTAATTTATCTGTAGAATCTCTAAGTTCTTTTTGAAGAGCCACAGCCCTTTTTATAAATTTTTCCTGTGATATTTCATCAACAGGGAATAAACCTGTTATATCAAAAACAGAGCCATTTTGTTCCAATAGTTCATCTTCATTAATTTCAAAAGATTTAATATGTTGAGTTACTTTTGAAAGATCAAGAAAAGCTATCATGCAGCTTTCACTTTTATAAATGCCGATTACCAAATTTTCTTTTGAAGTGTATGGCAAAGGTTCAAGAAATTTCTTTTCAAAAGAAATTACGTCTTCAACTGAATCCACAATTATTCCTGTTTTTTTATCCTCAATATCAACGATTAATATTTGTTGATCTGTGGAATATTTTTTTCGAGGAAGACCGAGAATAATTGAAAGGTCTATTACACTAATAATATTTCCCCTAAGATTTAAAAGCCCGACTATGTATTCAGGAACTTTTTCCAGTGTTGTCAGCGCCGGTAATTGAACTATTTCAATTATTTTTTCTGCCGGAATTGCATAATTTTTGCCCGAAAGACTGAAATTAATATATAATTCAGCAGTTTTGTTTGGTGAAAAATCACTTAATGTAAGAAAATTTTGTTCCATAGAAAATTTACTTGCCTTAAATTATTATTTGTAAATGCTGGTTTGGTTTCTGCCATTTCTTTTTGATTCATAAAGCGCTTTGTCCGCTCTTAAAATCAAATCTTCATGACTGTTTACATCGGATCCAATTTCAGCAAGCCCGCAGCTTATAGTTACTTTAATTGAACGATCCCCATAAGTAAATTCATTATTTTGAATTTTAGTTCTTATTCTTTCTATCGGTATTAATGTATTTTCAGCTTTTGTCTCGGTAAGTATAAGTACTATTTCTTCTCCGCCGTATCTTGCAATATAATCGGTCTTTCTAAGTGAACTTCTTATAATTTTTGCAATTTCAGCAATAACTTTGTCCCCGACTTGATGACCATAAGTATCATTAATTGTCTTAAAATGATCAATATCAAAAAGTGCAATGCTTAGAGGGGATTTATATCTTTTGCTTCGTGAAAATTCCCTATCAAGTGTTTGCTGGAAGTACCTTCTGTTGTAAAGTCCTGTTAATCCATCAGTTATAGCAAGATATTTTGTTTCAGCATAGAGCCATTTTGTTCTCATGAGTACTCTTAATTCCTGAAGTATAATATCCATAACTCTTGAAGGCTCGAATCTCGAACTTTTTTTGTGATAAAAAGCTATACCGCCTATAGTTTTATTCGCATAATTTATAGGAATAATTATTCTGGACTTAAAAGTGTTTAAATCTTCTACTAATTCCTTTTTTTCTCTGCTTGCCTCAACAACTTCACAATCATATGAGGCTTCTTCATGACAATGATGCTCTCCAAACGCTTTTAATAAAAAATCCCGTTTAATTTCTGTAAGCATTTTATCGTCAAGAGCAACGTCCTGAATACTGAAATTAAGCGTTCTCTTTTTCTTATCATCTCTTTCGTTAAAGAAAAGGACTGCCACGTTAAAATCAATTAATGAAAAAATCAAGGAAAAAACTTCCTTTGAAAGTATTTTAGTTGCATAAATAAACTCGGATAAATTTCTAAATTCATTAATAATCGTAGATTCAATAAGCGATTGATCAAGAAGTTCAACTATCCTTGCTTGTATACTTTTATTTTCAAGCCTTTTTTCTTTAATTAGCCTTATTCTTTCTTCATCAGAAATTGATGCGGCTTTTTGCAGGAGAATATTTACCTGATTAAGCAATTCATCTGTATTATCGCTTTTTACAATATAGCTGTCTGCACCTGCTTTCAGCCCCCAAAAAGAATCCAGTTTTTCATTAAGCCGTGTAAGTAAAATTAATGGAATTTTTTTCAACAAATCATCATTTTTCAAAAGTCTGCAAAGCTGATAACCATTGATTTCCGGCATAACAATATCTGAAATTATCAAGTCAGGAAATGTCTGATAAGCAAGATCTATCCCATCCTCTGCACTTGCTGCTGTCAAAACTTCATGACCAAGTTTTGACAAAGTTAATTGAAAGCTTTTTAATTGAAGAGGGCTATCTTCTATAAGTAAAATTTTCTTCATATATATTTATTTAAAATTATAATCTCTCACTAATACAATTATATTAACATAAATTGTGAATATTAAGAAACATTATTAATCTTGAAATAATAAACTTTATATTACTTTTTTCCCAAATATACTTGTAAGCCTACTGAGGGTCTCGGATTTATCATATTTATCAAGATGTACATTAATTATGGTAAAGCTTTTCGTATTATTTTGAGCTTTTACAAAAGCTTCTTCAAGTTCTTCTTCTGTTCTCACCTCAAGCCCCAGTCCGTTCCCAACTATTTCCGGAAATAAATGATAATTCCAATTGTTTATATCATTATATTTTCCGTCTTTAAGATATCTCTGAGTCGTATAACCGTTGTTATTAAGCACGAAAACTATGGGTTTTAAATCATAAAACGCAAAGCAAGAAAGTTCATGCCCGGTCATTTGAAAAGCACCGTCTCCTACAATGACGATAGGTCTCAACTCAGGTTTTTTTATAAGAACGCCCAGGGTTGCAGGAATTGCATACCCCATAGACGTATAATAGGCAGGACCTAAATATGCTGAATTTTTTGGAATTTTCAAAGCCAATGATCCAAACAAACTATCACCGACATCGCAAATAACAAAATTATCTTCAGGAATAAAACCATTTAGCCTTTCAAAAAATCTTGTTACCTTAATAGGATTTTCAGGCTGTACAACAAAGTCTGCCTTGGTTTTTATTTCTGATTTAAATAAAACTTCTTTTTGTTCTGATTTCAGTTCCTCTGCCAGCCTTACAATAAAGTCCTTAAGGTCTATATCTTTAAAATAATGGTGCTTAATACAGAATTGGTCAGCTGTGGCATAAATTGTTTTGGAAATATCAAGCTGTGCAGTTCCCATATTTGTATCAGTCATTAAAGATCCAAGCATTAATGTACAATCGCTTTCCTCAATATAATTACAAATTTGAGGATCACCAACCTTACCCATATAAACACCTAAAAACTGCGGATGGGATTCATCAATTATAGATTTACCCAAAACGGTTGTTACATAGGGATAACCTGTGCACTCCAGAAGATTGATAAACTCATTCTCAAGTTTATATCTTCTTATTTCAACGCCTCCCATAATAATCGGTTTTTTGGCAGCTTTTATCATTTCCACAGCTTCTTTAAGCGCTTCATTTAAAATATCATTATTGTTTTTCTTACAGATTGTTTTGTTTTTCTGAAGAGGAACAGGGCACTTTGCATCGACCATATCCCTCGGAAATTCTATATAAACAGGTCTTTTATGCTTAAGGCACGCATCAATTACTCTATCTATTTCATAAGGCGCATTTTGAGGATCGTCCAGAACACACTGAGCAATTGTAACTTCCTTAAAAATATTAAGCTGGGAATTTAAATCTCTTATTGAATGATGGAGCAAATAATCACCATCTCTTTCACAGACGCCGGGAGCCCCGCTTATTACAATCAAAGGGGCTTTCTCCGCATAAGCTCCGGCAACAGCATTTATTGTGTTGAGTCCTCCAACACAATAAGTTACACATAAAGCGCCGATGCCATTTACACGAGAATAAGCATCCGCAGCAAAAGCCGCACCTTGCTCTGAACAAGTTCCTACTGTTTTTATTTCGCTATTCTCAAGCATACTGAAAAACTTTACGACATAATCGCCAGGGATTCCAAACACATGCTCAATTCCTACCTTTTTAAGACTGTGAATAAGGTATTCAGTAATTGTTGTTTCTTTTAACATAAGTCCCCCGGTTCAAATTTATTCTTGCTTTTTTTTTAATTAAACACTAAATTTAATTTTATAATAAGTACAAGTTTTAATAAATAAAAAACATAAGGAGAAAAAAATGACTTATGACTCTGGAATCAGCGCCCCAAGCCTTTCAAACGTAGCTGTAAGGAATATTGCCAGACCTGCCCATGAACATGTTTCTCTTGGCAGCGGGCTTAGAGCAATGATAAGTTTTGCCTTAATTGCAGTTTATGTAATTCTCGCTTTTATATTTTTTCTGATTGATGCCGGATTATTTCCTATTTTAGTTATTTTAGGAGTAATTTATTTCAGCCTTGTAAACGTACTGGTTAGCGGAATTAGAGTTGCAGCCCAGTGGGAAAAAGTTGTAATTCTAAGATTCGGAAGCTTTCTTGATGTAAAAGGACCCGGTGTAATTTATGTTATTCCATTTATTGATTATGCAAAATTTGTGGATTTAAGAATTTTAACCCTTAATATTCCGGCTCAAAGTGTTATAACAAAAGATAACGTCCCTCTTGCAATAGACGGTGTTGTATTTTTCAACGTTGCAGACGTTGAAAGAGCCATAATAAATATTCAGGACTATCGTTTTGCAATTTCTCAATATGCACAGAACTCTCTTAGAGACATTGTCGGGGGTTTATCCCTTGATGAAGTCCTTTCAGAAAGAGAAAGAATACAGCAGGAAATCTGCATCCACTTTCAGGAAATGGTTAAAGACTGGGGAATTAACGTTAATTCCGTAAGAATTCTAGATATTCAGATGCCCGAAGACTTAAAAAGGGTTATGTCAAGACAGGCTTCCGCTGAAAGAGAAAAAAGAGCCACTATTATTAAAGCGGAAGGTGATAAACTGGCTTCTGTTAATCTTGGCGAAGCCGCAAAAACCATGCACCAAAATGAAGGCGCAATGATGCTCAGGACTTTGCAGACAATTGACGGACTCGGAGCTTCCCCTTCAAATACCGTTGTCCTTTTCCCCGTTGAATTAATAAATATGATAAACAGTCTAAAATCTCAAAACAAACAAGAATCTGAATAAAATATAAGTAAAAGACAAAAAATGATTAATTTTGAAAATTCAGTTGGAATAGTTAAAACAAAATACTTTTCGTTCGAGGAAAAGATTAAGCTCGAAAGCGGATCTGATTTCGGACCGATTACAGTTGCCTATGAAACTTATGGAGAACTTAACGAAGATAAAAGCAATGCTGTTTTAGTTTTGCATGCGCTTTCAGGCGATGCCCACGCTGCCGGCTATCATACAGAAACGGATAAAAAACCGGGCTGGTGGGACAATATGATTGGTCCTGACAAAGCTTTTGACACAAATAAATATTTTGTTATAAGCTCTAATTTTCTTGGCGGCTGCAAAGGCACTACAGGACCTTCATCTATTAATACAGAAACAGGAAAACCTTATGGAACAAGCTTTCCTGTAATAACAATAGAAGATATGGTAAAAGTCCAGAAAAAACTTATAGACTTTTTCGGAATAAAAAAACTCTTAAGCGTGGCAGGCGGTTCTATGGGAGGAATGCAAGCCATGGAATGGGCGATTCAATATCCTGAATCAGTTTCTTCCTGTATGGTAATTGCCTCTGCAAGCAAATTATCCGCTCAGAATATTGCTTTTAATGAAGTTGGGAGAACTGCAATAATTTCAGATCCTAACTGGAACAACGGGAATTATTATGATGACGACCCTCCGGCAAGCGGACTTTCCGTTGCCAGAATGATAGGACATATAACATATTTAAGCGAAGAATCCATGCATCGTAAGTTTGGAAGAAGACTTCAGGATAAATTACAGCCTAATTTTAATTTCGATATTGATTTTCAGGTTGAAAGCTACTTAAGACATCAGGGACAAGCCTTTGTAGACAGGTTTGACGCAAACAGTTACCTGTATATAACAAAAGCCATGGATTATTTTGACCTAACACAAAAGTACGGCTCACTTGCATACGCATTTAAAGACAGCAAGTCCAAATTTTTGTTTATTACTTTTTCAACAGACTGGCTTTTTCCGCCAGCAGAACTGAAAACTACGGCAAGAACCTTAATAAGCCTCGAAAAAGAAGTAACTTACTGCAATATTGATGCTCCTCATGGTCATGATTCTTTTCTGCTGGAAGTAGAAAGCCAAACAAGGATCATAACAAACTTTCTCAAAGGAGTTGTCGCTTAACTCACAGCAAAACGTTTCTTTTTAGGGTGCAATTTTTTATTCAGAAATTCTTCTAACACTGCTTTAATAAGTGTTTGAGGTTTGATATGGTATTCTTCACTTAACTCATCAAAACCTTCGATAATATATTCTGTTAATCTTATTGAAGTTGATTTGGTTTTGAACTTTCTGGGTTCTAAATCAATTTCAAAATTAACTATTGGTATTTTTTCATAGCCGGCATGTTTTTGTTCTGCTTTTTCCAATAATTCCAGTCCTTCTTTCGGATTTGTCCATTCCTGTTGCTTTTTCTTTGGCATAATATACCTCTATTTTATTCTTATACTGAAAATTCTTGCTTTATTATCTCTATGATTAAATAATATGGTTATTTTCCCTTTTTGGGCAGCATAAACCTTATTATTTCTTGAATCAGTTCCAATGTATTTTTTAGGGAAGGCAAGGACAATTTCTTCAAGCATTTCAAGCTCATAATGTGGGTGAGCCTCTTCCAAATGCCCAAGGTTTCCAGTATCCCATATGAAGCCATTAATTTTCATATTTATATTGTAACAACAATTGTATATACATGCAAGCCTTTCGATAAATATACCCTGAGTTCTATTAAGAGATGTAAAAAGTTTTCAGGAAAAGTGTTAATTTATTTTTGAGAAGTTTTAAATAATTAGAAGTCAATAAGAAAAGGAAAAGGAAAAATGGAAGTTCCAGCGGTAAAAGTAAATATAAGAAAAATTTCAGAAGAAGGATATCTTCTAATTAAAAATAACATTAAAGAATTTAGAAAATTACCTCCTCCGGCAAAGCAATTAATGATAACGCAGTTAAAACAAGCTGAACTTATGAGAAACGATTCTAATTTAAGTTTAGGAATTAAAATATTCCTGTTTGTAACCAAACCTGAAAGAACATTAAAATCATGGTTAAAAAACATTGAAAAAGCTAGCAAATTAGTAATACCAGAAGAAGCCGTTAGACTTGTAGTTGATACTTTTAAAGAAGGTAAAAAATTACGCGCAAAAAAGCTTTTTTAAAATCAATTGGTGTCCAGATTAAATAATTTTGTATTTTTTAATTCAATTTTGAATATTCAATAAGCTTTTTAACATCTTTATCCCAGCCGGAATTCCAATTTTGTAGGATTATATCGGCAGGGTTTATTTCTTGTTCGACTAATTCTTTTAATTTTTCAAGATAAATTGCTTCATCTGCGATTTTCGGGTCGGACAAAAGCGCATATTCGGCAATATTAACCAGTTCTTTTGCCAGATCCGCAACTTTAACACCTTTAATAACAGTTTCAAGTGCTGATTTCGGAACTTTTTGGCGCATTTCTTCCAGTTCCGGCAGGCTAAAATCTTTCATTAATTCCAATACCTGCTCTAAAGACTCTTTATTGTGCATAATTCCCTTAATAAGAGTCGGCATGGCAAGTATTAAATCACATTTCTGACTGTCGCAATTTCTTATTTCGATATGATTCTTTAGTCGCACTTCGGGAAAAACCGTTGAAATATGAATTGCCCAGTCATTTAAATTTGCCCTGTATCCATCAAGACCCTCATCTAAAAATTTTCTAAAAGTTAGATGCGTAGCTTTTATAATTCTGCTATACCTTTCTATGAAAAACATAGGGACATCCAAAAGATACTCAGCATAATCATCAAAGGAAAATTCGCCTTTAAATATTTTATTATTTATAAATCCACATCTGTCATTGTCAGTATCCAGCCAGCTCAAAGCCCTATACGACTTATAGCCTGTTTCTTTTCCTCCTCTGATAGGCGAATTAGCGAACATGGCAGTAATTACAGGCGAAATTGCCAGAAAAGCCCTGAACTTTTCCATTGCATCATGTTCTGATTCATAATCTATATTAACCTGAATTCCCGCAGTTTCTCTCATCATAACAAGAGCTTTGTTTCCTCTTGTCGGAAGATATTCTGTCATTATTTCATAGCGTTTTTTAGGTATTAATTCTATACTTTCAAAAGTAGAGACAGGCTGAACTCCGTAGCCTATCCAATCTATGCCTAGTTCTTCGCCAATAATTGCCGTTTTAAAATTATATTCCTGAATTATGGAAGCAAGTTCACTGATTTTTTTACATGGAATAGTGCTTATTTCCATTTGACTGCCAGGTTCAAGCGATATATTACCAGAAAATCCTGCTAATCCAATTAAATTATCATCATCAAGAATATTCTCTGTTTGTGTTAAAGACTTATAGCGACCTAAAAAATCACGAATTCCATTTTGTCCTGAATAAGGAACGGCTTTATAATTATAAGAATTAACAGCCAGTTTTTCAAATTCAAGCCCGATTTTAAATTCTTCCTGCGGTCTGCAACCGCTCTTAAAAAATTCTGTAAGCTGGGATTTATCTTCAATTATTCTTTCTTTTTTTAAACCCTGTTTCATATAATATTTCTTTTTAATTCGTATTTATTGTTAAATAATACAATAATAAAATACTAAAAAATATAATAATCTTGGTAAATTGAGCTATTAAGGCTAAAAAATGGACTATATAAAAAGAGCAAGGGAATTCAGGACAAAAAAAAGCTTGGGACAGAATTTTCTTGTAGATGAAAATATTATTAATAAAATCATTAACGAAGCTTCCTTAACCCCAAATGATACAGTCATTGAAATAGGAGCTGGAGCAGGATTTGTAACAGAAAAACTTGCACCTGTGGCTAAAAAGGTTATTGCCATTGAACTTGATGATAAAGCCGTAAATGTTTTACAGAAACTGCCTTATGAAAATATAGAAATAATACATCAGGACATTTTAAAGACAGATATTTCAGAGCTTGTGGATAATCCTGTCAAAGTCGTGGCAAACATTCCATACTATATAACAAGCCCCATAATAGCTCATCTTCTGGGAGAAATTGATGAGGATGACAATAAAAACCGTAAATGCGTACAAGAAATAATTTTAATGGTTCAGTATGAAGTTGCAAGAAGAATTATAGCCAATGAAAAAAGCCCTTCAAAAGATTACGGGCTGTTATCCATACTTGTTAATTATTGGGCAGAAACAAAATTACTCTGCAAAGTCCCTTCATCAAGTTTTTATCCGGCTCCGAAGGTTGATTCCGCTCTTTTAAAATTAACAGTAAGAGAAAGTCCTCTTGTTTCTCTTGAAAATCCAAAGCTTTTCAGACGGATTATCAAAGCAGCTTTTGGCACAAGAAGAAAAACTTTAAAAAATGCCCTTATGCAGGGAGGCTTTTCTGCTGAAATTCTCTTGAAAGCTTTTGAAAAAACAAGGATTAATCCTGAAAGAAGAGGCGAAACACTCTCTTTACAAGAGTATAAAATTTTAACTGAGGCTGTTAATGTTTTATCTAAGGTTTAATAATGCAAATTAAAGTTAAATGTCCAGCAAAAATTAATTTAATTCTTGAAGTTTTAAACAAAAGAGAAGACGGTTTTCATGAAATTCAAAGCATTATGCAGGCTGTCAGCCTTTACGATTATTTGACCATAGAAGTTGAAAATTCTTGCGTGCTGCTGACAGAAAAAGAATTTGGTGGATTTGACGATATTAAAGAACTGCGAAAAACAGCTATAAATTATTATAAAAAAAATATTCAAGGAAAAACCATAATTCATCCTGAAATTGGAGAAATTAAATTTACTAATAAAGGACTTAAAAAGACAAGAAATGATAGTGCTGACGTCAGAAAACTTCAATCAATTCCAAAACTTATTGAAATTATTAAAAATTCTAATTATGAAGGTTATGGGCAGGATTATAAAAAAGATGTGAGAAAGTCTAATATAGATAAATTTCATTATTTAATAGGAAAGACCAATATTAATAATAAAACTTTTGAATATAGAATAACAATCTTTGAGGACATGAATGGCTATAAATATTATGACTTAGCAGATAAAGAAATAAGCCCACCAAACCTTACCAATTTACAAAAACTGGGGAATGATGAGCTTACTAATATTATAACAGATGAAAATATAATTTTAAACCCTGATGAAAATATAATAGAATTAAGCGGCAATTCAACACAAATTCCTTATGATAAAAGCAATCTGGTCTATAAAGCCGCTGAATTATTCTTAAAAAAAGCTAATTTAACAGGTAAGAAAATAGCTATTTATATAGAAAAAAATATTCCTGTAGCGGCAGGTCTTGCAGGGGGAAGCTCAGATGCGGCCGGCACTTTAACGGGATTAAACAAGCTTTTTAACAATATTTTAAATGAATCCGAAATTAATAACCTTGCTGCCCAATTAGGGTCGGATGTTAATTTTTGCCTGAAGGGAGGAACACAAATTGCAACTTCAAGAGGAGAAATTTTAAATAAAATATCCACGCCGAATTTAAATATTGTAATAATAAAGCCTAAAAATCTTTTTATATCGGCAAAAGAAGCTTATACAAAATGGGATTTGCTTTTTAATTCTGGTTGTCATTGCGAGGTGCTAACGCACGTAGTTAAGTCCCTAATCATGAATCGGCTAC
>DYOT01000170.1 GCA_020720345.1 Candidatus Caenarcanum sp. | reverse complement strand
GCAGGGGAAAGTTTTTCCTCAAAGCTCATTTTTGGCGGTTTTTTGGTTAATGTGATTTTGAAAAACTCAAGCGGGTTTGCTCCGCCTTTTCTCTGGGTTTCGTTATAAGCCCTGATAACTTCTGTTTTTTCCACTCCGCAAATAGCATCCTTAACATCGTTTGCTTTGATTTTCGGGTCAAGACGTTTGAAATTTAGCACCATAGAATCTTCAAAGCTTCTTTCTTGCACAGGCGGGAATTTTTTAGCACCGTCCTGACTTGTCAGCACCGGAGGACGAGGGAATTTAACAAAAATATACTGGTTAAAATGCGGATGTCTTATTAATAATTTTCCCTTTTCAAGCACTGTCAATTCGGCTTTAATCGCAGACGGCATCACGCTGTAACCCTGTGAAGCAAGCTCATCCATGTCCATACGCCCAAAAATGCTTGTTCCGCAGTTTCCCACGATTCTTTTATGTACCTGCGACTTAAACTGCTGCGCTGAAAACAGAATTAATCCAAGATAACGCCCTCTTTCGGAAATTTCCAACAGGGTTTGTTTCAGGTAAGAGTTGCCGGAATCGCTCGATGCGTATTTATTAAGCTCGTCAACAAAGACTATGATTTTATCAACGCCCAAATCGCCTTTTTCGAGATGGTCTTTAAGTTTTTCCACGACCCTTGTGAAGACCAAATCCTGCGCCAGTGGAGCCATTTTTGCCACATCAACAACGTAAACGCCTCTGTCTTCGAATGTTCCCCAGGGCAGGTCGTTGACATTTGAATCATTGACAACCAATCCCTGGCATCTTGTTTTTATATTCATCAGCCTGTTTTTAATTTTTCTTATTGTCGGGACAGCATGCCCTCTCCATTGCTGTTTGCCTTCGCCGTTGCCTTTTTCTTCGTCGCCTATTTCCGCAAAAACCCTGTCAAACCATCTTTCAAGCTTGATAAAATTATCTATTTTCTCTGAAACCTTGTAATGTTCGTTTGTTTTGTCCTTGCCTGTTACATTTTCTTTCATAAAGGATAAAAAGCCGTCAGCCTTTGCATCAATGTCATCATCGTTAAGCAAAACCTGCACATGGTCAAAAATCTCGTTTAACCCCCAGCTAAGAGGTTTTACATTATGTACGAGATGTTCGTTAGTCCTTAAAGTATTTAAATTAATCCCGTCTTCTTTATAGGGGGCATAATATTTGACGTTTTCAAAGGCTTTGACTTCCATATCGAGTTTTTTATACATTTGCAGTTCTTCTTCGGAAAGATTTTCTGCCTGCTGATCAAGAAATAATAGATCATAGCCTTTGACATTAAAGAGAATTGTCGCAATCTTCTCATTATCTTCGCTTGTGTATTTCTGAAAAATGCTGCTTAAGAGAAACTCTATAATACTTGTTTTCGTTGCAAGCCCTGAAACTCCTGTTACGTTTAAGTGTGCGGCTTCCGGCCCTAAAAGGAAATTTGAGTCAAGATAGACAGGCGACTGATTTTCACCATTTATATAAAGCCCCACAGGGATTTGTGATTTGGGATAAGAATCCATTCTTAAAGAGACCTGAACGTCAATATCATTCGCCAGAAACACATTTCCTATAGGTACAGGTTGAATCGGCTCTTCCGGCTGCATTTTCAGGACAGAAGCCGTATAATATCTGATTTCCGGTCTTTCCGTCTGTGCTATATAACTTGTTTCCGGTTCATAGTCTGAACTTATATAGTCGTGCATCGGAGATTCAAGGTCTGTATAACTTATCCCTTCGTTTACAATTCCAAAAACAGTCCTTTTATTAATTTCTTTTGCTTTTTTGTCGGTATAAGTTTCTTTATCGCTTTCAACTTTTATAATGGTTCCAATCCCGACAGGCGAATCAAGATTTGTCCAGAAACTGAAAGACTGGGCGGTATTAGGTTTTTTTTCCGTCGCCACAACTCTTCCTATAACCATACTTTTATTATTTACACTCATCGTCTGACAAATTCCTTTAATTTAGCGGTAAATAAAAACATAAAATTGATTTTGTATGTTTCAAATAAAATTCTAACAATTATAAATTATTATTAGATTATTCCATATAAAGATATAAAAATCAGAAATTATTTAATGGGAGGACTAATTAATACTTTCAATCATTGTCCAGGTTGGAGCTTTTGATTTTAAATAGTCTTCACAATATTTAATAGGATAAATCATTCTATCCCAACGAGAAGCCGGAAAACATACTGGCTTCGTTTCTAGTAAAATCCAGTTACTTATCTCTTCTGCCCTGCAATGCAGGCTTTTTTTTGCCCACGAAGTAGGAGTGCAAAAAGCTGAAGCGGAACTGTGCTTCGCTGGAAGCTTTTGTAACTCATTTTTTGGGAACATTTGTTCCCTTATTAAGTCCTCGTCCTTTGAGTTGAGTTGCTTGTTAAAATCTGAAGCGGGTATTTCCACCCTGACTATTCCAAAATCGTTTACACCTTTATTCTTGCTGTAATGCAGCCTTAAATACCATGAATAAACATTTTCTTTTTTGCCGTTTTTATCTATAGGCTGAAAGACGCTTGAGCGTTCTCCTTTTGCCATATTATAAATTTTTTGCTGCTCAGCATAATCAAAATAGCATGCCTTATGAGATTTTATGATGCCGGCTATGTTTTCACCTGTTATTTTTTTGCCTTCAATGCGTCCGTCAACAAAAAGCCACCCGTCTTGATAATCGCTGTCCACCCATTTTCTGGCAAGGGAGCTTTCTATATCGCCTCTTTGTGTCTGAATTTTGCTGTGTGCTGCTTTTATAAATTCCGCAGGGTAAATCGGATAACTTCCCGAATAATTTTTTTCGCCAATATTTATATAATTTTTCTCAAATTCTTTTATTTCAGCGGGTTCAAAATAATGAGGCGGACAATCAGAATAGGTTTTTTCAGGAAGATAAAATTTTTCCTGAAAATCTTCTAAATTGCTCGAGTGCAAAGTTTTGTCTGTTCTTTTTAAAATTGCAGCGCCTACGCATCCGTAAATTATAGGCACAGAGCGGTAATAAAAAACTATTTTTTTTCGTTCAATTCCGTCAAGAAAATATGAAAAGCCTGATTTTTCTGTTTTTATTTCAACTTTTTTAAATTTAAGTTTTCCGTCTGATTCTTCTATTACATCAGCTTTTCTTTGTTCGGGAATATTTAAGGTAGTGGCAAAATCCGTATTTTCAGAATTAAAGTTAAACGGAATTTTTATGTCTTCGCCGTTGATTCTTTTTTGTTTTATAAACGATGGGCATTTTTTCAAAATTGTCGAAGTCATTTGGGTTTCTCTATTTATTATTTCGATATTAGCATATCATATTTGATT
>DYOT01000169.1 GCA_020720345.1 Candidatus Caenarcanum sp. | reverse complement strand
GACATAAAAATTTCACCCGGCAAAATTGATTTTGAAGAACTTTATAAAGAATGTAAAGGTCCTAAGCTCCCAAAACTAAGACTTTTTGCTTAAGGTTCTTAATACAATAAATTAAGCTACCCCTTCACTCTGTTGAGGTTTTTGCGGGGTCGCTTTACGAAATTTCTTTTCTTTATGCGTCTGAAGCGACTCTACAGAAGCATTTTTTTTATTATTTACCATTTCAGGTGTTATTCTTATAAAATTTAAATCCGTGCGTGAAGGTACTTCATACATAATATCAATCATAATTTCTTCAACTATAGATCTTAAAGCTCTTGCGCCTGTTTTTCTTTTCAACGCCTCTACTGCGATAAGTCTTATTGATTCTTCATCAAATTCAAGACTGACATTATCCATTTTCAGCAGTTCCTGATACTGTTTCAGAACTGCATTTTTAGGCTCTGAAAGTATTTTAATGAGTGCTTTTTCATCCAGCGGTTCGAGTACTGCGTACACAGGTATTCTTCCGATAAATTCAGGAATAAGACCAAATTTTATTAAATCATCCGGTACCATTTTTTTCAGCATTCTGGCAGCATTCTGGTCTCTTTCATGTGAAAATTTAGGGTTGGTGTTACCAAAGCCAACAAATTTTCCTGTGCCTGCTCTTGAATCAACAATTTTTTCAAGCCCGATAAAAGCACCGCCGACTATAAATAATATATTGCTTGTATCAATCTGAATAAACTCCTGATGAGGGTGTTTTCTTCCTCCCATTGGCGGAACATCAGCAAGTGTACCTTCTATCATTTTCAAAAGTGCCTGCTGAACTCCTTCTCCGCTGACATCTCTTGTCAAACTAGGGTTTTCGGACTTTCTTGCAATTTTATCTATTTCGTCAATATAAATAATTCCTCTTTCAGCTTTTGCTATGTCATAATCAGCACTTTGATAAAGCCTTAGAAGAATGTTCTCAACATCATCACCGACATAACCAGCTTCTGTAAGAGTTGTAGCATCGCCAACAGCAAAAGGAACATCAAGCATTTTAGCCAATGTTTGTGCAAGCAGAGTTTTTCCGCTACCTGTAGGCCCTACCAGTAAAATATTGCTTTTTTGCAGCTCAATTCCATTTTTATTTTCAGGAATTGCATTGTGATTTACTCTTTTATAATGGTTGTAAACCGCAACTGCAAGCTGTTTTTTGGCATCATCCTGTCCGATTATATACTGATCAAGATATGATTTAATTTCTTGAGGCTTGAGTATTTCAGTAATTTTTGGAGCTTTAAAGTTTTCTTCTTCCTGCTCTTCTGTTTCCAGAAATTCCTCGTCAAGAATTTCATTACATAAATCTACACATTCATCGCATATATATACTTCGGGCCCGGCTATCAGCTTTTTAACCTGCTCCTGCGATTTTCCGCAAAAAGAGCAGTTATAAGGTTCATTAATATTGTTACCAGTTCTTCTCGCCATTTATAAAAGTCTCCTTAAGTCAGCAGATTCGATAATTAAGTATTATCAGAAACCACTTTCTTTTCAATTTTTGTTATTACTTTGTCAACCATTCCATATTCCAGAGCTTCCTCAGGAGTCATAATATAATCTCTATCTGTATCTTTTTCTATTTTTTTGAAACTTTGACCGGTATGTTTTGCAAGCAGTTCATTGAGGGTACGTTTAATTCTGCCAATTTCAGCCGCCTGAATCTGGATATCAGTAGCCTGTCCCTGAGCACCGCCGAGGGGTTGGTGAATAAGTACTCTTGAGTGAGGCAACGCCATACGTTTTCCGGGTGTTCCCGCAGCAAGGAGAAATGCGCCCATGCTTGCAGCCTGCCCTAGACATATAGTGTTTACATCAGCTCTTATATGCTGCATTGTGTCAAAAATAGCTAATCCTGCTGTTACGCTTCCGCCAGGGCTGTTAATGTAAAGCATTATATCCTTTTCTGGGTTTTCTGAATCAAGAAGCAAAAGCTGCGCAACTATTAAATTTGCCACCATATCATCTATAGGTGTTCCAAGAAAAATTATTCTTTCTCTTAACAGTCTTGAAAAAATATCAAAAGATCTTTCTCCACGACTTGATTGTTCAATAACTACAGGTACAAATCCCATGATATAAATCACCTTTCTATAGCTTCAATCTATATTCCGAATCAAGTTCGGAATGACATGTGTGTTCTAAATATATTTTACTTCATTATTCTCAATAAGATAATTAAGTATTTTCTGGCTCATTGCCTGTTGGGCTATACCCTGTGCAAGAGTAGGGTTTTGCGTCATTTGTTCATAAATAGCTTTTTCATCCGTATTATAAACTCTAGCAAGTTCTTTAATTTTTTCTAAAAAGTCTGACTCGCTTATTTGAATATTTTCAGTTTTTGATATAGCGCTCAGAACAAGACTTGTTTTAACACGTCTTGCAGCTTCTTCTCTTAGATTATTCCAGGTATTTTCATGACCTTGCTGTTCAAGAACCTGTTCCCATGAAACCCCCTGACTTTTAAATTTTGCCTGAATTTCTTCAAGAAGGGTTTTTGCTTCTTTATTAATCATGGAATCAGGGATATCAAGCTGAGCAGCTTCTACAACCTTTTCAAGAATTGCTCTTTCTGCTCTTGTTTTGTTTTCATTTTCTTTTGCTTTATCAAGATAAGTTATCATATCTTTCTTAAGGTCTTCCAACGTACGGAAAGGACCTACTTTTTGGGCAAGTTCATCATTTATTTCAGGAAGGATTTTTTTCTTGATTTCATTGATTTTTACGATAAACTCAGCAGGTTTTCCAGCCAAAGCCTTATCGTGATAAGCTTCAGGGAAAGTTACTTTTATTGTAAATTCTTGCCCTATGCTTTTACCGATAAGTTGTGGCGCAAAGCCCTCTATAAAATGGCTGTTAGCTATATCAAGCTGATGATTTTTTCCTGCGCCGCCCTTTATTGGTTCTCCATTGACAGAGCCGTTAAAATCAATTATAGCTGTATCGTTTTCTTCAACAGGTCTGTCTATAACCGGTTCAAGCGTAACAAATCTTTCCGCAAGCGCTTTTAATTCTTTTTCTATCAGATCATCGGCTTGTTTGAATTCTGCTACTTCTATAGCTTGTCCTTTATAATTTACCAGATTAACTTCCGGCTTAACTTCAAGTTTTGCAATAATAGTAACAGGTTTTCCAAGCTCAAAATTGTAACTTTCAACAATGGGTTCAGTTGCAAGATCAAACTGATGCTCACTTATAATATCTGCGAGCAGATTCGGAAGAATAGAATTAAGCACTGTTTGCTGAATTTTTGCAGGCCCTGCATGTTTTTCTATCATGGAACGTGGCGCTTTTCCTTTTCTGAAGCCGGGGA
>DYOT01000168.1 GCA_020720345.1 Candidatus Caenarcanum sp. | reverse complement strand
CACAGGGATTTTCAGTCCCTTGCTCTACCAACTGAGCTATCCCGGCATATTTTTATATATTATTTTTTTATTGCAGATGGCTTAACAGTAGCACTATTTAATTTAGCCAGTACATCTTCTGTTATATCACACCCACCGTTAATTACAACCTGTTTACTTAAAACAATATCAAATTTCTTTGATTCAGAAACATCTTTTACAGCACCAACTACTTCAGCTTCAATTTTAGACCACTTCTCCATCTGGTCTTTAGCGTATGCTTCTCTTTTTACATTAAATTGTGCGCCAAGTTTATCTTGAAGATTTTTCTTTTCCAAAGCAGTTTTTGCCTTGTCAATTTGTGTTTGAGCATTTGCTACAAAGTTCTGAAGTTCTGCTTCCTTTACTTTTAAGTCAGCAGTAAGCTCCTGAGCACCAGAGTAGTTTTCTCTTATTTTATCCAGATCAACAACAGCCGTTCCTGCAGCATAAGACTGTGCTGAAAAACCTGCCAATATAGATATAACAGCTAATGAAACAATTATTTTTCTCATTAAAATTACTCCTTTTTAGTTTACTAACTATTTTTTTGAAACGAATACTTATTATAATAATACATAAAATATAAATATGTAAACAATTAATACCTGTCTCCAACCCCAAAGGAAAAAGCTCCTCTTTTGTTGCCTAATCCCACATTGGTTATAGGATAGCCATAATCAACTCTTATTGGACCTAAAAACGGAATTGGAACTATTAAACCGCTGCCAACAGAAATCCCATAGCCCGGTCTGTTATAAACACTGCTTATAAACGTTTTTTTAAACAAAGTGCCACCATCTAAGAAAAAAGCCAACCTTATATCTCTTATAAATTTATACTTCGCAATTTTGTCAATATAAGGAATAGGAGTCCTTAATTCTGTGGTAGCCATCATGAAGCCCTGACCGTTGCCGACATCGCCCTCCCTGAAACCTCTGATTGAATAAGGACCGCCAAGTCTGAAAGCTGCAAATTCCGGCAGGTCTCCCACAACTCTTGAAGCAATTCTTCCTCCGACAATAAGCGTTGATTTTTCGCCTATCGGATTGAATTTTCTAACAGCGAAGTTAGCTTTCCCAAAAGATCCGGCATCTCCAAAAATCATAAATGATTCATTTATTGAAGTGGATGCATACCAGCCTTCTGTAGTATTTAAAATGTTGTTTCTTGTATCGTATACAAGACTTGGTCCTATAGTAAGATAAGTTCCACCCTGAAGCTCATTTGCTCTTTCTGAAATTCTGAAAGCATTACTATAGCCCTTCTCATCAAATTTTGTTTTTATCTCGTCTTCATCGCCTTCTTTTAATGAAACTTTTTCAACGCCAAGAGAAATGCTGCCTGCAAGGTTTTGAACTTTTTTAAAAGGTCTGGCGAGTTCGATTTCGCCCCCAAATCTTTTTTCAATACCCAGCGGAATCTGGTAACTTGCCATGTTTCTGGCAAAAGCAGTTAATCTTAGTGAATTAAGAGTGTTTTTAATCCTTGGTTCAATAAAATTGGCTTCAAACTGTAATGGCATCTTTTCTACAACATCGCTGTCATTAAGCAAAACACCGCTGCCTAGTGTAAAATTGCAATTAAGTTCCTGTCCCAGTCCCCTCAGGTTCTTATCAGTATATCCTGTCGTGCCAAAAAATCCTGTTTGGGTATCAACACCGCCACCCAGAGAAATTGAACCTGTTCTTTTTTCGTCAACTTCTATCGTTAAATCATATTTATCAGGATTTTCAGGAGAAGCTGAAATTACCCTTCTTACATCAGAAAATGATTGTGTTCCGTATAATCTTGCTATATTCTGTTTTGCTATATTTTCGCTATAAATATCGCCTGGTTCAATAGTTATGTTTCTTTTTATTACAAAGTCTTTTGTTTTTGTATTTCCGGCAATTTTAACCGTGTTTATTTTGCCTTCATTTATTTCTAAATTTATTATTCCGTCAGGATCATCAGATATTTTTGTAACTCTGGCAAGAATAAAGCCTTTATCTGCATATAATTTTTCGATCTCTTTAATAGAATTGTTCAATTCTACAATATTTTGAGGCAATCCTTCCTGCTTACTAAGCAGCTTTAGTATATCTTCAGCTTGAACAACTTGATTGCCGGAAACATTAAATCCTGTGACAGGCACATTTTCTTCAACCTGAATATATAATGTTATACCTGAATTTGTCCGTTTGGGAACAGCCTTAATTTTCTCGGTAAAATAGCCCATTTTGTAAATGCTTTTAAGGTCTTCCTGTATTGCAGTTTTATTGAATTTTGAACCCGTCTTGATATTAAGCTGTTTTAAAATAGCTTCTGTGTTTACAAGGTTATTTCCGTTTACATAAATTTCTTTAATTGTTATTTCATCATCATAAGTTTTATTTTCAAGCGTTTTAACACTTCCGGAGTCAATGTTTTTTACTTCCGTAAACTGTTTTTCGGCATCTTTTTTATTATCTTTGGCAAAGCATGGATACATTAAAAGATTTAAAATAAATATGACTAATAAAATTGAATATGTTTTTTCCTTTATGAAACTCATTATTATTACAAATTATTCCTGCCAATTATTTCAGTAATCTCTATTTTATTTTAAATTAATAAAAATAGCCAACAAATATTTAAGTATTTTTTTAATAGTTCCTCTTTGTAAATATTAAACCTGTTCAGGTTTTTTAGTTTTTAAAACAGAAGGAAGCAATGTATTAAGTTTATTAACCGCATCAGTCTTTCTGTCTGTATAAAAAATAGTGTATATATCTTTAACATCAAATGGAAGGTCTGTTCCTTTAAGGGCTATGGGCAAAACTTTCTTTCCTTTTCCCATTGCATATCCAAGTTCAAAATATACATTTGGATTTCTTTCGCTTATATCGGCTATAACAACGTCCGCTTTGTCTATACCATCAAATATATTCTTAGAAATAAAATGACTGGACTGGCTCTGCAAATTTTCTTTTAGTATGTCATCTACTCTTTGTGCTTTAGCATTGTTTTTCTCTGCCACTGTCTTTATTTTTTGGTTTAAATCATCCCATTTTTTTTGTTTCATGGGCATTCCAATAAATATAAAAGGTTGTTCTTTTTCTTTTTGGGCTTTATTAGACTTAAATGAAAGGATATTGGGTTTAGAAATATTCGGCAATATAGGATAAATCATATTATTTCTTTCTTGCGTTAACAGTCAACTTAATTATATAAAACCCCTAAATAAAAAAAATTCCATAAAAGTAAAAAATATTAAGTTATGTAACAAATCATAAAAATTACAAAATACATATAATTGTTATCTGCTATTTTGTGTTAATTTTAGCAAATAGGCTAACACAATTTGGTTTTATTTTTTAATAAATTGTATTATATTTATTAAGTTA
>DYOT01000008.1 GCA_020720345.1 Candidatus Caenarcanum sp. | reverse complement strand
GGAAGTTCTTCAAATCAGTCTTCCAACAGCGGACTCAGTTCAATATTAAGTATGTTTGGACTCTAATAATAATAAAAATCATAATAATTAAGATTAAATACCCTGAGATAATATCTCAGGGTATTTTTGTTATATGCCTGCTGTGGTAAAATTTTTTAATAAACTTTCTTACAGGTAAATAGCTTGGACATTTTAAGCACAATAATAGAATACAAAAAAACAGAAGTTGAAAATCAGAAAAAAACACGCAGTCTTGAAGAATTAATAAAGCTTTCTGAAAATCTTCCTGAAACAAAAAGTTTTTTGGATGTGCTGAAAAATTTTCGGCGGACTCAAAAATTAGCTTTAATTGCGGAAGTAAAAAAAGCTTCGCCTTCAAAGGGGGTAATAAGAGAAGATTTTAAACCTGTTGAAATTGCTTTGATTTATCAAAAAGCAGGAGCCGCTGCAATTTCTGTATTAACTGATGAGAAATTTTTTCAGGGTTCAATTCAATTTTTGAAAGATATAAAAAAAGCTGTTGAAATACCTGTTTTAAGAAAAGATTTTATTATAGATGAGTATCAAATATATCAAACCAGAGAAATGGGCGCTGATATTATTTTATTAATTGCATCAGCTCTTGAAAAAAACAGGTTGAAAGATTTTTACGCTCTTTCAAAGGAACTTGGTCTCGATGTGCTTTTGGAAGTTCACGACAGGGATGAGCTTGATTATGCACTGGAAATCAATGCTGATATTATAGGAATAAATAACAGAAATCTGAAAACTTTTGAAGTAAGTATTGATACCACGATTAATATGATTAAAGACATAAAACTTAACAATAAATACATAATCAGTGAATCAGGCATTAAAATTTATGAAGACATAAAGTCTTTACAATCCTGTGATGTAGCAGGAATTCTTATAGGAGAAACACTTATTAAATCTGATGATATTGAAAAAGCGATTAGTAATTTGTTAAAATAATTTATATGATTAATTTAATTTATTTTAGGGTATAAATAAATTAAGAAGCGGGTGTCGGTTAAAACTGAAAAGACGGCTTTGTTTGCGAAGCAGGAGTGAAAAGACTGAAAGACAGCTTTGCTGGCTTGGAAGGCTTAAACTCATTTCTGGCTTTGGAGGTTTTAACAAGACACATTCTAAATTTTGTAAGAGAGTACCAAATATATGCAAATGCAAGATAATTATATAACCATATTTAATATTAACGTAGAACTGTTTAAATCTCTGGGGGCTTCTCCTGAGGAAATTTTGGCTCATGCATTAAATGAAGCAGGACTTCTTAACGCTGAAACCACGATTAATGAAATGGAGGCCACAAAATTGTGCAATACTTTTATTTCAAAGAAAGGCAATTACAAGCAATCAACTCAGCTTGGAAACCTTCTTGTTAAGAGTAGAATTGTAACATTGCAGCAATTAAAAGATGCTCTTATGGAGCAAAAAGCAAACCCTGCATTGAAACTTGGAGATATCTTAATTGAAATGAAGGCCTGTACCGGTTTTGACATAGAAAGATGTATAAGGTCGCAAAGCGAAATAAGAAAAAATCTGGAAGAAATTGACTCTTATCAAGATAAAATCAGCGGCTTAAGGAAAAAACTCGGCGGTCATGCCTAAAAAGCTTTTGAAACAGTTAAACATTTTATAGCAATTTTGATTTATAATTTATATATAGCAGCTTCTTGGAATTTGTTTAAGTGTGTACTTGCTAAATAATTCCATTTTTCAGCGGATGATGAAAATGCAAATAATTTAGTATCCTTATAGCTGAGCGGGAGTTATGTCTTTTGGAAAATTTGCAATTGCTGCTTTCGTTAATAAAAAACTTGTTTTAATTAAAATTTTATTGGAGCGGAAAAATGGTAAAACCTTCACAACCTAAAGGAATCAAACCTAAAGCAGACCTCCCTGAGGGAGCAGTAGAACAGGGAGACTCCTCATTAACGGGCATAAAACTAATTATTGTTAATACAATTATTACTGTTTTAATTTGCTTTGTTTTTGTAGGAAGTAATTATTTTATTGTTCAGGGAGTAGTAAATTCTTCAGCAGACAAAATTGCGGCAAAATTGGCTCATGGCGAGGAAAATAGTGGCGAAGCAAATGCTGAAAATGCAGAGGGAGAGGCTCCTGAAAGGGGAATTATACTTGATCTGGGAGAATTTATTTTAAATCTGAGCGATCCGAATTCAAAAAGATATCTTAAAGTGAATGTTGCAATAGAACTTTCAAAGGCTCCGCATGATCCTGACCTGTCAGCCCCTACTGAAGGAGGTCATGGCTCACATGGCGGAGGCGGCGGACCAAGTCCTCTGGAAATTATACAGAAAGATATGGAACAGTTTAAACCGGCTATCAGAGATGCAATAATTTCAGTATTATCCTCAAAAACAGCAGAAGAACTCGCAAGCCTTTCAGGAAAAGAACTGGCAAAAGAACAGATAAAATCAGCTGTAGATCCAATTTTTGGAGGAGAAAGAGAAGTTTTAAGGGTAAGCTTTGGGACTTTCATAATACAATAATTATTAAAAAAGGGAAAATTAATGCCCGAGAAGGATATTCTTTCACAAAATGATATAGACCAACTGTTGTCTTCATTAACTGCCGGACTCGACAAAACAAATACCGATCCGCAATATAGTTCAACGCTTATAGATACTTTTGACGAAGACAGAAGAGGGTATAAACTATATAATTTTAGGCGACCGGATAAATTTTCCAAAGACCACCTTAAGGCTCTTCAGGATATTCATAAAGAATTTTCCAGGCAGCTTGCGCTTTCATTGAGCGCGTATTTGCGTTTAGGTATAGAGATAGACGTTGTATCAGTTGACCAGCTTACTTACGATGAATTTGCCCGCTCTCTTCCAAACCCTGCTACCATTGGCGTTCTTGAATTAAATCCTCTTCCGGGACAGATTTTTCTTGCAATGAGTCATGAAATAATCTCAAGTGTTGTGGATAGAATGCTTGGAGGAACAGGGCTGGGAGAAACAAAGGCAAGAGAACTTACCGATATAGAAGAAGCTCTCGCTAAAAAAGTTTTTGACAGAATTACAAAAACACTTGAAAAAGCCTGGAAAAATGTTTTTCCGGTTAGAGGTTCAGTCGTGGGGGTTGATACCAATTCCATTCTGGCACAGCTTGCAGGGCCCGGCGAAGTTGTTGCGCTAATTACACTTGAAATACAAATTGCCAATCGTTATTCTGGTTTGTTAAGTCTTTGTTTCCTTTATCCGGTGTTAGAAATGGTAATAGAACAGCTAAGCACCCAGCAAATCTTTCATTCCAAAGGAAAAGTTACTTCCATTGAAGATAAGCAAAAAATATTAAACAAATTAAGCGCAAGTAATGTTAAAATAAATGTTATGTTGGGTAGTACAGATTTAACAATAGGAGAAGTTATTGATTTAAAAATAGGTGATGTGATACGTCTTGATAATTCAATCGACGATAACCTATTGGTGAAAGTTAATGAAATCCCGAAATTCTTGGGAAGACCGGGCACAAAAAAGAACAAAATTGCAATAAACATTTTAGGAAATATTAAACAAGGTGAAGATGATTAAGAATAAAGGTTTAAAGCAGCTATGAGCGACAAAATGTCCCAGGATGATATTGACAATATTTTAAAAGGAGCTTCAGGCGCACCTCAAGAGGCTCCTGCCAATTATCAGTATTTAACTACTGAAGAGGCTGATACACTTGGGGAAATAAGCAATATTTTTATGGGCTCAGCCTCTACTACCCTTTCTATGATTCTTGGCAACAAAGTTGAAATAACTACTCCAACAGTTTGGGAATATAAAACAATAGGGGATTCGTTTGTCGTTCATGAAGATCATATAGTGGTCTCAATAAAATATATAGAAGGTCTTGACGGCACGACGGTATTTGCTTTAAAAGTTAATGATTCCGCTATAATTGCAAATTTAATGATGGGAGGAGACGGAAAAGTCGAAACTCCCGAGATAGGAGAACTTGAACTCAGCGCTGTAAGCGAAGCAATGAACCAGATGGTAGGTTCTGCTTCAACATCTCTGTCTTCAATGTTTAATTGTCCAATAAATATATCAGCCCCTACCGTTAAACATCAGCTGAAAGATAAAAACATTGAATTGTCTGATGATATCCTTAATATGCCTATTATTGCGGTTAAATTCAGATTACTTGTGGGAAATCTTATTGATAGCGAAATTATTCAGGTTATGAGCGTTGATTCTGCAAAAATGCAGGTAAACCGTGTTATGAATATGATGAGCAATATGTCAGAAGCAGTTGCCGGCTCAGTTGAATCCGTCGTGGAAGCTGCTGTAAATTCCCCTCAGAAAGCAAAGCCGGCAGAAGCTTTATACGCAGAGCCGGTTATGCAAAGCACTCCTGCTCACCAAACACCGCCTATTCAGCCGCAACAGCCTCGTCAGGCTACACCTGCCCCTTCATTACCGGAGCAGCCTCAAAGGCAGGTAACAGTCCAGCCTGTACAGTTTGCTTCTTTTGATAATTCGCAAAATATGCTGGGTGAAGCAAACCATAATCTTAATCTGGTTATGGATGTTAAGCTGGGGTTAACTGTTGAGCTTGGAAAATCTGAATTACCGATAAAAAATGTTCTGGAGCTAACTAAAGGTTCAATAATAGAACTTGATAAAGTTGCAGGAGAACCTGTTGAGCTGTATGCAAACGGGAAATTAATTGCTAAAGGGGAAGTGGTAGTTATAGAAGACAATTTTGGATTGAGAATTACCAGTATAATTAGTCCTGAAAATAGAATGAAAATTATTTAAAAGCAAAATAGAGGTCAAAATAGTCTGGATGGAATATAAAGTTTTAGTTGTTGATGATTCAGCATTTATGAGGAAAATTATATCGGATGTATTAAAACAGCATCCGCAAATAAGTGCTGTAGAAACTGCGTTTAACGGACAGGCAGCCCTTAAGAAACTGAAAGAGTTTGACCCCGATGTGGTTACTCTTGATATAGAAATGCCGATAATGGACGGTATTGAAACACTTCAGGAAATTTTAAAAATTAAAAATATCCCTGTTATTATGTGCAGCAGCCTTACTAAAGCCGGCGCTGAAATTACTATTAAAGCGCTTGAAATGGGGGCATTTGATTTTATTCAAAAACCTGAAGCGGCATCAAAAGAAATAAGCAGGCTTGAAAAAGAGGTTGTTGATAAGGTATTAGCAGCAGCCACTAGCAAAAGACCTTCTTTCCACCATCATGAACATATCCTCCAACCTTTAGGAGAGCTAAAAAAATTATCCGGGACGACTGGCGGACGAAAAGAAAAACTTGTCATTATAGGTTCGTCTACAGGGGGACCGCAAGCTTTAAAAGAAGTTGTCCCCTATCTGCCTGAAAATTTGCCTGCAGGAATTCTTATAGTGCAGCACATGCCGGAAAAATTTACGGAAATGTTTGCCCAGAGACTTGATAAAATGAGTAAAATTAGCGTGAAAGAAGCGAAAGAAGGCGATGTAATAACGCAGGGAAAGGCTCTTTTAGCGCCGGGAAATTATCATATGTTGCTGAAAGATAAAAAAACAATAACTTTAAATCAAGATCCGCCAGTTTTGGGAGTAAGACCGGCTGTAGATATGACGCTTGCCTCTGCCTCAAAAATTTACCAGAATGAAATTATTTGTGTTATTTTAACCGGAATGGGGCGTGATGGCACTCAGGGGGTTACAGCTGTCAGGAAATATGGCGGTTATTGTATAGCAGAAGATGAATCTACATGTATTGTTTACGGAATGCCAAAAAGTGTTGCAGATGCAAAACAGGCAGATGAAGTTGTTCCTCTTCACAATGTGGCAGAATCAATTATAAGGGCGGTATACAGTTAATGTCAGAAACAAATATTCCATCAGAAAATGAATTTAACGCATTTAAGAAAAAAATATCTTCTCTTATCGGCTTAGATCTTTTTAATTACAAAAATGCTCAAATGGAGAGACGAATTGTTTCTCTAATGAACAGAAACAATATTTATAAATTGGAAGAATATTATAAACTGCTGGCTTCCGATAAAGGAAAACTCGATGAATTTTTAAATATGCTTACCATAAATGTAACAGAATTTTTCAGGAATAATGATAAATTTGAGGAGCTTGAGCAAAAATATATTCCGGATCTTCTCAAAAAACACGGCAGTATAAAAATTTGGTCTGCAGGTTGTTCATGCGGGGCAGAAATATATAGTATAGCCATGATTCTTGATAGACTTAATGTGCTTGATAAATGTACGCTTATAGCTTCTGATTTTGACATCAATATTATCAACAGAGCAAAAAGTGGAATTTATTCAAAATTTGAAGCCGGAGTAACAAAACCGGAATATAAAAAATATTTTCAACCTTTAGGTGCAAATGGAGATAAGTTTCAGATAGACAGCAGACTTACTTCAAAAGTTAAATTTGAACGCCGTGATTTGCTAAACGGCGCTTTTGAAAAGAATTTCCATCTTATTATATGCAGGAATGTTGTTATTTATTTTAAAGAAGAAGCCAAAGACAAGCTTTATGCTGATTTTCACAGCAGTCTTGTAGATGGCGGAATATTATTTATCGGCTCTACGGAAAGAATCCATAATTATAAAGAAATAGGATATAATTTGCCATCTTCATTCTTTTATCAGAAGTAATGAATACTCAATTTAAGTGAGTACACAAAATAAAAAACAACTATAATTAAATAATGAAATATTATTAGAATTATTTTACGAGTACTAGTAAGAGGAAAATATAATGTTTAAAAATATGAATCTTGAAGAAAAAATCAAGCTGAAATCCAGAATATCAAAGAGTATTATTACCATAATTGCAGTTGTTGCCCTGCTCGGTTTTTATAAAATTAATACTTCCAGAGCAAATGCATTGGATTGGGAAATAGCGATAATATTAATTTCGCTTGGCGGGATTATTTTACTGGAATTTGTTCATAAATGGATAAATGATACAATAACTAATTCTATTTATAATGCCGTATTTCATGCCAGCATAACTTCCGGCGAAATTGCAAAAGAATCAACGCAGCAGCAAGTTTTTGTTAATAAGTATCTACAGCTTTTAAAAGAAACTATTCAGGCTATAGAAAAATTAAAAAAATCTT
The DNA here is from genome assembly GCA_020720345.1 of Candidatus Caenarcanum sp. Taxonomy (GTDB): domain Bacteria; phylum Cyanobacteriota; class Vampirovibrionia; order Gastranaerophilales; family UBA9971; genus DYOT01. The sequence goes on along the minus strand of DYOT01000008.1, from coordinate 13,022 downwards.
CTCAGAAAACAAGGGAAAGTGCTACAAAAGTGGCTGATAAATCACAAAAAACACTTGATTTATCAGCAAAAGAGCAAATATCTGTAATGAGCAATATTGAAAAAATGAAAACTCTTAAGCAGAAAATAGAAATTATTGCGGAATTAATCCTTGAGTTAAGCGAACACACCCAGCAAATAGGAAGCATAATAGGAGTTGTAGAAGATATAACAGAACAAACAAACATGCTTGCGCTGAATGCAGCGGTTGAAGCCGCTAGAGCCGGTGAACACGGTAAAGGTTTTGCGGTGGTTGCAAGCGAAATAAGAAAACTTGCCGATGAAAGCAAACAGGCAACTACTAAAATTACTTCTCTTATTTATGATATTCAGCAGGCAACAAATTCGACCGTTATGGCAACAGAAGAAGGAACAAAAGAAATTGAATCCGGCGTTGATCTTGCACACCATATAGCGCAAAGTATTGATGCACTTAGAGCTACCATAAGCGAAACTGTTCAGGCTGTTGATAATATTGTTACAGATGCTGATCAGCAGATGGAATGCACAGATGAAGTTTACAGTTCAATAAATCAGATTGACAAAGGTATGCTTGATTCTGCCGCAAGTATAAAGCAAAATCTTTCGGCTCTTGAAGGGCTTGTAGAGGTTTCACAATCGCTAAGAGACAATATTGTAGGTAATATAGACATCAGAGGAACGAAGGTATCCTAGATGGATTTTCTTGAACATGAAATAGTAGAAATTCTCAATATATTTAGAGAAGAGAGCGACGAACAAATCCAAAAACTTAATAAGAACCTTTTAAGGCTTGAGGCTAACCCTAAAGACAGTGCGGCAATTGTTGAACTTTTCAGGGAAGCGCATTCTTTAAAAGGGGCAGCAAGAATGATAGGGCTTAATGACATACAGACAATAGCCCATAAGCTTGAAGATGTTTTTGGACTTGCAAAAGAAGGCAATCTTAAAGTAACCGCAGAAATAATAGATATATTATGTCAATCAGTAGACTACATAAGCTCAATAGTCGAAGAATCAATCAAGACAAGAGGGCAGGCTACTTTTGATGATGTTTCCCTTATTGTGGAAAAACTTGAATATGTAAAAAGCCTTGATAATGTAAAAGAAGAAACAACTCAGGAATGCTCACCGCTGGAAAAAGCTTGTGATTATGTCAGTTCAGTACAGAACGAAACAAATTATAATTTAAGCGGATTTTATAAAGAAAATAAAAACCTTATAACTCAAATAAAAGCAAATATAGAAAAAATAAAAGTATTTTCTTCAAGCCCGGATGCGCTGGAAGAATTTACTCATCTTATTCGAAGTATCCAAGAAAAAGTGGAACTTCTTGATAATTTTAAACTGCTCGAAACTATTAAAAATATAAGAGTTAAACTCGAAGTTTCTTTAAGAGGCAGTGGTTCTTTAACTTCAGATGAGATAATGGAAATAGAGGAAAACTTTGAAGCTTTTTCTTTATTTTGCGAAAATGTATCAGAAATTTATGAACCGGAAAATAATTACAATGAAAATGAATTATTGTGTGAACTGCCTGATGAACAAAATATCTCATCTCCAGATATTGGATGGGCAGGGTGGGATGAACAAAATAACAGTAAAAATAATGATTTAATAGAGATAGTAGGCTTCATTAAGCAGAATATGTCTATATTCTCCGTTCATTCACCGGAAAATATATTAAAATTTGATGCAATAATTGAAAAATTAAATATTGTTATTGAAAAAATTGAAAATACTTACATAAAAAATATTATTGAAAAAATAACAGAATTGCTTGTTTTTTCAAAAGAAAAAGATGTTCCAATAAATAACGATATTGTTGAGGTAATATTAGAAAGCTTTGAAACAGCTGTTTCAATGATTGACGCCACAGACATTGACACTGAAACCCCTGTTCTAATTGTGCAAAGGCTTGCAGTTCTTTATCAGATGATAAAACTTTCCTCTTCAGAAAATCAGCAGCTTTATAACGAAGATGAAGCAACAGGGCAAGCTGTTGAGGAAGCTCAGATAAAATTGCCTTCCGTAAAATTAGGAACAGAGGTTTTATCAAAAAATGCGTCCGCTCCTGGCGATGAAAAATTTTCTTACGACATAAAAAAAGATGACAGCAGCACTATAAAGACGCTTAGAGTTGATACAAAAAAACTTGATCAACTTGTAAGTCAGGTAGGCGAGCTGATTATAGCAAAAATAAAAGCAAAAGAGCATTTATTTGAGCTGGAAAAAATGATTCGCTCTGTTGAAGATTGGCATAGAGATTGGAATAAAACAAAGCGATATTTTAAACACATTGATAAATCGCATAAATTTTCAGAGTTTACAGGCGGAATTTCGGCATATGTCCAAAGCAAAAACATTCAGGGTTATTTTGAAGAAAACTCTGTAAGGCTGTCCGGTTTAATGAACAGAATGAACCACCTGTATAAAATTATTCAGGAAGATGACACAAGACTTGACCTTATCGTTAACGAGCTTGAAGAAAAAATAAAAAGTGTAAGGGTTCTTCCTCTCGCTACTATTTTTCATATGTTTCCGAGGATGGTCAGGGATATAGCAAGAGAAAGAAATAAAAATATCGAGCTTGTAATTTCAGGCAGCGAGACAAGTGTGGACAAGAAAATCATAGAGGAAATAAAATCTCCTCTTATTCATATAGTAAGAAACTCAATAGACCATGGGGTAGAAGATTCTGAAACAAGAATTAGTAAAGGCAAAAATCCTGTGGGAAAAATCTTTCTGGCGGCTTATCCTCTGGAAAATAGTGTCTTAATTGAAATAATAGACGATGGTCGTGGAATTGATATTGAAGCAATAAAGAGAAAAGTTCTTCAAAAACAGCTTTTAACAGAGGAAGAACTCGATTCGATGTCAGAAGAACAAATAATGAACATAATTTTCTGGCCCGGATTTTCTACCGGAGAAACCGTTACAGATATTTCAGGCAGGGGTATAGGGCTCGATATAGTTTACACAAAAATTGCCCAGCTTAACGGAAAAGTTAAAATCAAGTCAGTTCTTGGAGAAAGCTGCAAAGTTTCAATACAGCTTCCGGTTACTATGGCGACAATTAAATCCTTTCTTGTTGAAGCTAATTGCCAGAAATTTGCTATCCCAACAAGTTCTATTGTAACCACTCTTCTTGTATCACCTGAAAATGTATTCTATAAAGAAGGCAAAAAAACAATTATTGTGGAAAACAGGACAGTCCCTATCTGTAGTCTTTCGCATGTTCTTGATTTGTCGGAAACTCAAAGGAAAAATACAAAGCTCGTCATAATTATCATTCAATCAGAAGATATTGAAGTAGGATTTATTGTTGATAAACTGCTGGGAGATCAGGAAATTCTTCATAAAAATCTTTCGCCTCCTTTATTAAGAGTGAAAAATATCGCAGGTCTTACAATTTTGGGCTCAGGAGAATTATGTATTATTTTAAACATCAATGACCTTGTAAAATCAGCCTATTTGAAATTTGGAATGCCGGAAAGACCTAATATTATTGAAAAAGTTGCTGTAAATAAAAATCAGCCCGCTAAAAATATCCTTGTTGTTGATGATTCTTTAACCACAAGAATTCTTGAAAGAAATTTGCTTAGAGCTGCCGGTTATAACGTAACCGTGGCTATTAACGGTCTTGAAGCCCTGACAAAAATCGTGTCTGAAGAATTTGACCTTGTGATAACTGATGCTGAAATGCCTGAAATAAACGGTTTTGAACTAATTGAGCATTTAAGGGATGAAGATAAATATAAAACCATACCCATAATTCTTTTAACTTCGCTTGCTTCAGAAGCTGATAGGAAAAAAGGTCTAAATCTTGGGGCAAATGCATATCTTACAAAAGGAAATTTTAATCAGGAAGAACTATTATCTACCATTAGGAAGTTGTTGGAATAAAAAATATTAATAAAAGTGTAAATATTTAAGAGTTATTACTTTAGAAGATGGAACATTGCATAATGCTTTCTTCGATAGAAATTTCAAGAGGAAATAAATTATGAAATTTAATTATTATGTTGAAACAGATTCTTTATATATTGATTTAGCTGAAAAATCAAGCGTTGAATCTGTTGAAATATCTGAGGGAATAGTTATTGATTATGCTGAAAACGGTAATATAGTTGGCATTGATATAGATCAGGCAAGTAAAAAAATTAACATTTCTAGTCTTGAAACACATTCGCTTCCTCTGGGTAATATTTCCATAGCGGCATAATTTACTAAACTTAAACTTTATGCTCCTTCTTGAAACGAGTCCTTATTAAAATAAAGAGTTAAAAAAATTGCTTAATGCCGTAAAACAAAAAAGTGTTAATTATATTTTAGGAAAATATGAAACTGAGCCTGAACATGCTATGCGGGTTAGAAAGCTTGCCCTGAAACTTTTTGATATCACAAAAGGAAACCTGCATAACTTCTCTAATGAAGAAAGAAGCTTGCTGGAAGCCGGAGCTCTTCTTCATGACATTGGATATTATATTTCTGCGAATGAACATAATAAACATTCCGCACGGTTAATAAGAGAAGAAAGACCATCAGGTTTTACTGATGAGGAAATATTAATTGTGTCTTGCATTGCGCGTTATCATCGGGGGAAAAAGCCAAAAGATAAGCACGAAAACTATGCAGCTTTGTCTGAAACAGCAAAAAAGCTTACCCGAAAGTTAAGCGCTTTGTGTAGGCTTGCGGATGCTCTTGATTGTTCTCATCAAAGTGTTGTTGAGGAGATGGATTGTATTTATAATTCGTTTTCCAAAGACTTTTTTATCGTGTTAAAGTTCAATATGCCTGATTGTTCCGTTGAAATTTCTAAAGCACGTGACAAAAAAGACATGTTTGAAGAAGAATTTAATGTCGAAGTAAAGTTTAGAATAGAATAAGAGGGGTTAATAACCCCTCTTATAACTAATATGAGTTTTCTTATGACGAATATATAGTAAGGACACATTCAATTCGGATTTATTTTTTCGGTAAAGTCCTATCTTCATTAATTTTCACGTCTAAATAAATCCGAAAACAAATTTAAGTTGAGTATAACTAAATTTCTTCGTCTTCTTCCACTATTTCTTCGTCTATTTCGGATTCCTGAGATTCTTCATCCGCTTCTGTAGAATCCTCAATGATGTCTTCATCTGAAATTTCTTCGGAATCTTTTTCCATTTTCATTCCGACATTCATTGCTTCTTCAAAAGTGAAGCTGGGAGAACCAAACATTCCCTCAATTTCTTCAAGAATTGCAGATGGCTTTCTGGCGCTGCTTCTGCTTCTTCTTTTTCTTTCTTCTTCTTCTATTTCTTCGGAAGAATGCGTAAGGTGATAATACCCTGTACCCGCAGGTATAAGTCTTCCGATGATAACGTTTTCTTTAAGTCCTCTGAGTTGGTCTTTTTTACCTTCAACAGCAGCTTCAGTAAGTACTCTCGTTGTCTCCTGGAAACTTGCCGCTGAAATAAAGCTTTCTGTATTTAAACTCGCTTTTGTAATACCAAGAAGAACATTATGCCAGGTGGCAGGCTGACCGCCCATATCTTGTATAGTTTTGTTTTCAAGCTCAAGAGCAGACATTTCGGTAAGTTCGCCGGGGAGAAGTTTTGTATCTCCTGACTCATCAACCTTAACTTTTTTGGACATCTGACGAACAATAACTTCTACGTGCTTATCAGCAATTTCAACACCTTGAGAACGGTATACTCTCTGTACTTCGTCAAGTAGATACTGCTGAACTGCTTCTACTCCGCTTAATCTTATAACGTCATGCGGATTGAGCGGACCGCTTGTAAGAGGCTGACCTTTTTTCATCTTCAGTTTGTCAGTAACAATAATGCTTGAATCAATAGGAACTTTAATTTCCTGACGTCCTGATTCGCTTACAAAGAAAAGTCTTGCAGCTTCTTCTTCATATTCAATATCAATTTCGCCGTCTTCTTCAGCAAGAATTGCGCTTTCTTTTGGTTTTCTACCTTCTAAAAGTTCTTCAACTCTCGGAAGACCCTGTACAATATCTCCTGTTTTCTGACGTTCAAATACAAGAGTTGAAATAAGATCGCCTCGCTGAACGAGACCGTCATTATCAATCTGAAGCTGAGCGCCCGAGCTTATAAGATATGGTCTTGACTTGTGAACAGTAAGGTCATTACCGTTAACTTCAATAACTTTTCCTGAAATCAGTGATTTTTCACCGCTTTCAGAAATAATTTGATCAATACTTATCAAATCGCCTTCTTTAACAATAGGGATTGTTTTAAGCTTAATATAATCTTTTGATTCAGGAGAAATAAGTAAAAGTCTTCTTGCTTCAACTTTTTCAGACTGAGAAAGGCTAACTTTAGCATCATCTCTGGCAAGTACCTGAGTTTTGGAAACAGGTGTTTTCGGCTCAATTATTTGACCGGCTGTAACAAGAAGCTCTGTCTGAAGGGAAGATTTCTCTCTGGAAGCTGCTTCCGTTTCTCTTCTTACAATAAGATTTTCAAGCACAACGATTTTAAGATTTTGTTCTGAGCTTTCTTTTGAAGTAAGCTCCACAAGCCCTTTTAGATGGCTCAAATATCCGCTCATTTGAAGAATAAGACTTGTTCTTGTCAGGTTTGCGCCGTCTATTTGACGAATTCTAGCCCCGTCTCTATATTGAAGTTGAGTTATAGGGACAATTTCGATTAAATCTTCCGTTGAATTAAATTTAATATTTACTTCTCTCGGTGTAATTTCATATTCCTGAACAGGTCTTATTAGTATTTCAATTGATGTTGAACCTATTTCAACTTCATCAATTTCCACTTCTTCATCGCTTATATCAAGTTCAGCGACTTCAGCGCCTATTCCTGAAATAATACTTACCATGCTTTTTTCTTTGGCAACGATGCCAGCGGCAATTTCTGTTCCGGCTTCAACAATTTCCCCGTCTTCAACTTTAAGAATACTGGCTTCTTCAAGTTTTATAAGTTCGCCGGGTCTTATTATAACTTCATGAATGATGTCGTTGTATTCTTTTATTTCAATTATGCCGTCAATATGAGTCCTAATATCTTTTACAACTTCAGTTCCGGCCGTTACATAAGTACCTGATTCAACCATTTTTAATGAGGAATCCTTGCTTACCTGATAAATTTCTTCAGGAATAAATACAACTTTTCCAGGTTTAACAACTATCTGGTTTTCATCGGTTTCGATTCCTGCATAACGTATTTCACCGCTTGATTTCACTGTATTTTCTTCATCAATAAGTTCTGCGATTACCATTCCGTTTTCTACAAGAGTGTCGATAGGTGATTTTATAACATAAGTTTCATCGCTTTTATCAAGTTTCCAGATCTGTTCTTTTTTTGTTGATTCAAGAACGGCATTTTTAGGAGTGATAGAAGCAATAACTATTGTAATCTCTTTACCGTTAACGATTTTATTGATTTTTTTACCGTTTTTAGTTATTTCTTCAATTACGAGTTCTTCTGAAAATCTAACTTCACCGCCATGCTCGCACAGGGTGCCGGTTTCAGCAAGCACATCGCCTTTTTTAACTAGCTGGTTATCTTTTACAAGAATTTCTGAGCCTCCGGGCAAGTTATAAACATCGCCTGAAAGTATCCAGATTTTACCGGCTCTATTGGCTGTTCTGCTGATATTGCCTTGTCTGTCACGTTTTTCGTCTACGCTAAATCCTTCAAAATAGATTTTTCCGCCAAGGTCGGTTGTAATATCCTTTGTAGCTCTTTCTGTCAAACGACCGCTTCCGTCAATACCGGCTCCCGGTTCAAATTCCCCAATAATAGTGCCTGGTTTAACTTTATCGCCGACATTCAAAAAGAGTGTAGAACCATATGGAATGTTATATGAATGCTTTTTGCCTTTTGTGTCTTCTACATCAATTTTGCCGATCCTTGTGCTTACTTTTACTTCATCACCGTGTCTGGTTCTTAAATCACGAGTAGGAAGAGTTGAAGCAATAGTACCTGCAACAGTTGAAGTAATTTTTCTCATAGAGGAAGCGCCCCTGAAAACACCGCCTGTGTGGAATGTTCTCATTGTAAGCTGTGTTCCGGGTTCCCCGATACTCTGTGCTGCTATAATTCCTATAGCTTCCCCGATATCTACAAGATTATTCTTTGTTAATGCCCATCCATAACATTTTTGGCATATTCCGTAACCTGATTCACAGGTTAAGGATGAACGTATTTTTACCCTTTTTAAATCCAATTCGGTTGTTTTTCTTAAATCTTCATTATTTAAAGTTGTGTTTTTTGGTATAACAACATTGCCTTTGGAATCAACAAGATCTTCTACTATAGTTCTTCCCAAAAGTCTGTCAGTGAGTGAAACAATTTCTTTTTCAGAATCTTTAATAGCTTCAATTTCTATAAATTTAGAAGTTTTACAGTCTTCTTCCCTGATAATAACGTCCTGTGCAACGTCAACAAGCCTTCTGGTTAGATAACCGGAGTCGGCTGTTTTTAGAGCTGTATCTACAAGACCTTTTCTTGCTCCGTAACTTGAAATAATATATTCAGTTACGCTTAAGCCTTCTGTGAAGTTGGATTTAATCGGAAGATCGATAATTTGTCCCTGTGCGTCTGCCATCAATCCACGCATACCAACCAGCTGACTTACCTGAGAAATGTTACCTCTCGCACCGGAGAACGCCATCATATAAACCGGGTTAGTTCTGCTGAAAGAATCAACCACACATTTTGTAAGCTTTTCAGTCGTTTCACTCCAAGTGTCAATAACTTTCGTATATCTTTCAACTTCTGTTATATCGCCTTTTAAATAACGATGAGTGGCTCTTTCAATTTCTTCTTCCGCCTGTTTAATAAGTTGCTTTTTTTCTACGGGTACTGTTAAATCATCAATGGAAATTGTTGTTCCGGCTTTTGTTGCGTATCTGAAGCCAAGATTTTTTAACTGGTCTGCAAGAAAAGCTGTCTTTGAAGTGCCATACTCCAGATAAATCTGCGAAAACAGTTTATTTAAGGCTTTTTTATCCATAACTGTATTTATAAATTCAAGTGATTTTTTTGGACCTTTTGAAACCATAGTAGACATATTTTTTATTTACCTCTTAGAATTATTATTTTTTATTGTTCCGTCATTCTGAAGGCTTTAGCCTTAATAAACTCATAATTGTTTTTCTTTGCTATCCTTTGCTTTACTTAGGATGACAAGTCAAGAGCGAAGAATAATGAGTTTATTAAGCAAGAATAGCTGTTTTTACGACCTGATTAAAGATTATTTTTCCCGGTGTCGTAGCTATTTTTTCACCTTTTTCGTCTCTTACCCATATTTTTGAGTGTAAATCAATGACTCCTGCGTCAAGCGCTGTAATAGCATCATCGAAGTTAAGGAAGTATCTTTGGGCTTCTTCATTTTCATGAGTATCAATCGTTAAATAATAAATACCTAGAACCATATCCTGCGATGGAGTTACACAAGGTTTTCCGGTTGCAGGAAGAAGAACGTTATTTGATGAAAGCATAAGCATTCTTGCTTCAGTTTGAGCTTCAATTGAAAGCGGAACGTGGACAGCCATTTGGTCTCCGTCAAAGTCAGCGTTAAATGCAGCGCAGACTAACGGATGCAGCTGAATTGCACGTCCTTCAACAAGTATAGGCTCAAATGCCTGAATACCAAGCCTGTGAAGAGTAGGAGCACGGTTAAGCATAACCGGATGCCCTTCAATTACTTCTTCCAAGACATCCCATACAACGTTTTCAGAACGTTCTATTTTCTTTTTGGCCGATTTAATATTTTGAACAATGCCTCTTTCAATAAGTTTATTTACAACAAAAGGTTTAAACAGTTCAACAGCCATCTCTTTAGGTAATCCGCACTGGTGGAGTTTAAGCTGGGGACCGACAACAATAACGCTTCTTCCTGAATAGTCAACCCTTTTACCTAAAAGGTTCTGTCTGAAACGTCCCTGTTTACCTTCGATAATATTACTTAAAGATTTCAAAGGTCTGTTGTTTGGACCTATAACTGTTCTGCCTCTTCTTCCGTTATCAATTAAGGCATCAACAGCTTCCTGAAGCATCCTTTTTTCGTTTCTTATGATAATTTCAGGAGCGCCCATTTCTATTAATCTTATTAAACGGTTATTTCTGTTAATAACACGTCTATATAAATCGTTTAAGTCGCTTGTGGCGAATCTTCCGCCGTCCAGCTGTACCATTGGTCTTAAATCAGGCGGTGTTACTGGCAACACATCCATTATCATCCATGAAGGATTGGTAACGCTGGAAGACAGTGCTTCTACAAGACGAAGTCTTTTAATGATTTTTGAACGTTTTTGTATTGAACTTCCTGCATGCAGGAGTTCATCTCTTAATTCCTCAATCATTTTGGGGATATTAATTTCTAACAAAAGTTCTTTTATTGCTTCAGCGCCGATTCCAACTTTCAAAGTGGTTTCTTCGTGCTCAAGCACATAATCTTCGTATTCTTCTTCAGATAAAAGATGGGTTTTTTTGTAATCACTATCACCCGGATCAAGAATAATGTAATTGTTAAAATAAATTACCTGTTCAAGATCTCTTAATGTCATATCGAGCAATAAGCCAAGATAGCTTGGAATACCTTTCAAAAACCATATATGGGAAACAGGTGCAGCAAGCTTGATATGTCCCATTCTATGACGTCTGACTTTACTATCAGTAACTTCTACGCCGCATCTTTCGCAAACAATACCTTTATGGCGAACTCTTTTATATTTTCCACAGTAACATTCCCAATCCTTGGAAGGACCAAAGATTCTTTCACAGAATAAACCGTCTCTTTCAGGCTTTAACGTACGATAATTAATTGTTTCAGGCTTTGTAACTTCTCCGAAAGACCATTTCATAACTCTTTCAGGCGATGCAATCCCTATTCTTATATAATCAAAATAATCTATGCTGGTTGACAAGGTCATTCTCCTATTATTTATTAATCAGCTATACTTCCAGGGGTTTGAAAAAAGTTAATATTGAGCAATTCTGAATCTATATCACTAAGGGTTCTTTTTGGAATAGTCCTTCTGACTTCATCAGTGTCGCTCATAAGGTCAACTTCAAGCCCGCTGCGTTTTGCTACTGTAATATCAAGACCGATACTTTGAAGTTCCCGAACCAGAACTTTGAATGATTCAGGGATACCCGGTCTTTGTAAGTTTTCACCTTTTACAATAGCTTCATAAGCTCTACTTCTACCGTTAACATCATCAGATTTAATGGTAAGCATTTCCTGAAGGGTGTATGCAGCTCCATAAGCTTCCAGAGCCCAAACTTCCATCTCTCCGAAACGCTGACCGCCAAACTGGGCTTTACCGCCGAGTGGCTGTTGCGTTACAAGACTGTATGGACCTGTACTTCTTGCGTGAATTTTATCATCTACAAGGTGAACAAGCTTCAGAATATACGCTAAACCTACAGAAACAGCGTTATCAAAAGGCATGCCTGTTCTACCGTCGTAAAGTTTTACTTTACCGTTTAGGTTAACCCAGTCATATCCTGTTTTATCTATCCCTTTTTGGATTTCCTGTGTTGTTGCTATTTGAGAAGCATCATCACCGCATCTTTCGTCAAATGCTGGAACCTCGTACGGGTGTCCTAACATATATGCAGCAAGTCCAAGAAGGGTTTCATAAGTTTGTCCAACGTTCATACGACTTGGTACGCCAAGCGGATTAAGTACGATGTCAACAGCAGTGCCGTCAGGGAGGAAAGGCATATCTTCCTTGGGAAGAATTTTTGAAATAATACCTTTATTTCCGTGTCTTCCTGCCATTTTGTCGCCCACTCTGATTCTGCGTTTTTGGGCTATATATACTCTGATAACAGTATTTGCTCCGGGAGGAAGCTCATCGCCTTTTTCCCTGTCAAATACTTTTACATCAACTACTCTTCCGCCTTCTCCATGCGGAACTCTAAGGCTGTTATCCTTAACATCTCTTGCTTTTTCAGCAAAGATTGCTCTTAGAAGTTTTTCTTCAGGAGGATGTTCGGATTCACCTTTAGGAGTAATTTTTCCTACAAGGATATCATCAGCCTGAACCATAGCTCCAACTCGTACAATACCTCTTTCATCAAGATGTCTAAGGCTGTCTTCGCTGACATTCGGAATTTCTCTTGTTATTTCTTCCGGTCCAAGCTTTGTTGTTCTTGCGTCAATTTCAAGCTTTTCTATATGAATACTTGTATATACATCATCATGTACCAGTCTATCGCTAATCAGGATAGCATCTTCAAAGTTGTATCCTTCCCAAGGCATAAATGCTACCAGAACATTTCTTCCTAATGAAAGTTCACCTTGATCTGTACAAGCTCCATCAGCTAGCGCATCGCCTATTTTAACTTTCATTCCGGCTCTTACTATAGGCTTCTGATTTAAGCATGTGTCCTGGTTGCTTCTTACAAATTTCATCAGGGCATAATTGTGAATTACTCCCTGTTTATCTTTTATTCTTACTTCATCGCTGCAAACATATTCTACTACGCCTTCATGCTGGGAACTGACCACCATTCCGGAATCCTTTGCAGCTCTTCTTTCAAGACCTGTACCTACAACCGGTCTTTCCGCCTTGTATAGCGGAACTGCCTGACGCTGCATGTTCGAGCCCATTAGAGCTCTGTTAGCATCATCATGCTCAAGGAATGGAATTAAAGCTGTACCAACTGATACGATCTGAATAGGAGAAACACCGGCATAATCAACCTTGTTAGCTTCACCTATTGTAAATTCACTTTTATAACGGAATGGAACCATTTCCATTGCTATTGTTCCGTCTTTTTTTATTGGAAGATCCCCGGGAGCCACACGATATTGGTCTTCTTCGTCTGCGCTAAGATAGTTAATCTCCTCGGTAATTTTTCCATCTTTTACTACATAATAAGGAGTTTCGATGAACCCGTATTCATTAACTCTGGCGTAAGTACTTAAACTTCCGATAAGACCTGCGTTAGGACCTTCAGGAGTTTCTACAGGACAAATTCTTCCGTAATGTGAAGGGTGAATATCCCTTACGGCAAA
>DYOT01000167.1 GCA_020720345.1 Candidatus Caenarcanum sp. | reverse complement strand
TAACATATTCTAATAAAAACGATATAAATGGCAACATAAAAAAAGAAGAAAATCCGGTTTTTCAACCGGACTTCTTCTTGAATGAGACTAATTATTTCTATTATTTACAGCCAAAAGCAATTGAAACTACTTCATAAGGATTAACCTGGGCTATTCTTGAGCCATCAGGAGAAACCACATAAGCAATTTCATCGGCTGATTCTTTAAGTATACCTGCTGTTCCGCTGAAAGCAGTTCTTGCAACGTCAACAGGTGCCATTAATATGTCTTTGCCTGCAATTAGGTAGCTTCTTCCGGCAGCTCCCAGTTTTGCGTTAAAGAGTTCATTGGTTCCGTTACCAAAGTTGGTACCAAAGCCCTCTAAAGCATTTCCTGCCAATATTACAGTACCGCCTACTGTTCTTCCTGTAATACCGACAACTTTACCGGTCCAGGAGAAAGGCCAGGCAAGTGTTCTTCCAATAATATTAGGATTGTTTTCTTTTACTACTGTTGCTGAAATAACATCTGAAGGCAGAGTAACCTGTGAAGCTCCATTCTTAATTTTATCGAAGGCAAGTCTGACTCCGCCATGATCGCCCATGGCAGGTCTGATAATTTCAACAACTCTGCCTGAAACGCTTGAACCTGATGGATAGCATACACCACCGATTGTTACAGCTTCGGTTGTTTTTGCTTTGAAAATATCTCCAACTTCGCCAGTTCTTGCACTAATCAGGTCTTCCATTTTAACTTTAAGTGTCGGAATTGTTGATGTTACAACTTGTGGCTGATATGCTGCTCCGCCTGTTGGGGCGCATGGAGCGCAAGCAACAGGTTGAGGACAAGGATCAATACATAATTTTATTCTTAATTCATTAAGCATTGAAGCAATATCTGCCCTTGAAGCTTCTTCGTTAGGTCTAATATGTGTATTATCAGGCAGATCTTTTGTTAATCCTGCATTAAGTGATTCGGCTACAGGTATGGAAGCCCATCCTGGAAGCTCATTTGCATCAGGATAAGCTTTCAAGGTGTTTTCAGCATCTGCAGTTGACATACATCCAGGGATAACTTTAGCCATTGAAGCCAGAGCTTCTGCTCTTGAAACAGATTTATTAGGCTTAAAACTGTCATCAGGATATCCTGCCATTATTCCTCTATTATAGGCTTTGTCTATGTCAGAATTAGCCCAATGTCTTGTTGAAACGTCTTTAAATATTTGCTGATCAAAAGCAGGAACATTTTCAAGCTGAAGACCTGCTACCATAGCACTTGCAAATTCTGATCTCAAAATAGGAAGATTTGGCTTGTATGTGCGATCAGGATAACCTACAAGAACTCCTGCTGATGCTAATTTGTTAATATCGCATCCTGCAAACATATTATTGCTAACATCAGGAAACTGTTCGTTAACTGGACAAGCTGCCCCTGTAGGGCAAATTGGAACTGTGCCGGAAGGACAGACTGGAGTTTCACAAGGAACAAACGTTGTTTTTTGAACCTGAATCCCGCTTGATGTCTGGATAGGAATAGGGCAACCTTGTAGCTGAGCCTCTGCACCGCATGGAGCGCATGGATCACAAGGAGCGGCTGCGCCGGTTGGACAGCAAGGTATAAGAGACTGACAAGGGTCACATGAAGAGATAGGGGCTGCTGCACCCATCATATTTTCTCCCCAATATGCTGATTGTAGAATGCCTGTTGAATTAGGCATATTACATCTTAATATATCTGTGCCCTGCATAACCTGCTTTGGACATACCGGGTTGATACCACAAGCTCCGCCGGTCATTTCTTTGGGATAAAGTGTAAGAGCCCTGCCAAATTCAGGAGCAGCAGTCAAACTGGAAGGAACGCAGTTTCCTGTTGCGATGGCTTCTTCTCCTCCGCCAATTTGAAGAAGACCTACTCCTTTAGGCATTACCACGCTAGAGCCGCCTATAGAGGGATATGCGTAGACCTGTCTTTTTAAAATCTGTGCATCAGGATTGTAGTTAGGGCAACATGCCGATATGGAAGAAGCACATGGATTGCATTGAACAGGGCATGCGCATGGAGTCTGTTGGCAAGATGGGCATATTGTTTGCTGAATCGGGCATGGTTCCTGTGGAATCATTGATTGCTGCGGGCAAACAGGACATGCAGCATTTGCTATGCCGCTAACTGTCATAAGACCTATGGAAAGTGCTGCAGCAAGTGAAAGTTTTTTTAACATCATAGTTTTTACCTCCTTAACAACTTCAATAAAATAAAGTAACGTTTGATAATTTTTTATAACTTAAGACCTCCTTAATATAATTACTGAACAGCAATATTTGTTGCACCTATGCTGGTAAATCTTTTCTTTATTTCATTTTTAAAATTTTTATCAACTTTTGTTATTAAAAGAATATTTTTTCCTGAGTCATTACTAAAAAAAATAGCCTCATATTCAGGGATAGCTATACCAATAACTGCACCTATCAGAGTACCTGTAATACTTCCGGCTGCTATTCCAGCCATTGCACCTATTATCGGACCTGCTACAGCTATTCCCATTGCAGGAATTATTAAAATTCCAACAAAAGATAAACTGCCAAGAATTGCACCGATAATTGTCCCTGAAGTAAACCCCTTAACCGCCACTTCAGGAACTTTGTTTGAAGTATTTATTTTAAAATTTTTATCGAAGTTTTCATTGGAAATCAGGACGCTAACATCTTCCTTGGGAATTCCTTTATCATCAAGAAATCCAATGGCTTCAGATAAATCTTCTTCTGTTTTGAATATCCCCGATACGATGGTTTTTGGGTTAATATCCATTCCAAGACCTCGTATATTGTACATAACAAATTTTTATATTTATTTTATTGACCACTACGTAAAAGAATTATGATTCTTTTGATAAGTTTGATTCATTGCCGGGATTACCAATTTATGGGAGTAATTTAAATTTTCTCTAGCATTGTAAGAAAGTATTATTTCTCTTTTGTTTGTTATACAAAAGTTTACAAATTACACTTTTAGCTTAATATGCTATAAAATTATTTTGGAATATTATTACTTACTATAAAATCGGTATAAAAATATGACGGATAAAATCCATAAAAAAGTTATAGATATCTTTGCAAAGCATAAAAAAAATTCTCCGACCTGCAAGGAAGATAAAATCTGTACAAGCGAAGAAGGCTATTATTATGTATGTCTGCAAAAAGACTTGAACGGCAAGCATTTTGACGAAAAAAAGCTCGTTAAAAATGCAAATGAGTGCTATTACATAGTAAAAATAATGATAAAAGAAGGTTTGCAAACTTTTATAAACAGTTATAAGATTCCAGGCAATAAAATATTGGAATTTCTAAAGATTTATATAAACGGGGAAAAAGAGGGGCAAATTATAGAAATTGACAAATTTTACCCCGAAGAATGGGCTTAAA
>DYOT01000166.1 GCA_020720345.1 Candidatus Caenarcanum sp. | reverse complement strand
ACAAGTTCGGAATGACGTTATAAGAAATATTACTTCATTGAATGCAATTTAGTATAAAAAACAGAATTTATAAACTTTATAACCCATGGCTATCGCCCGGCAAGTTTAGACAAATTAACACTTGACCGGAATTTTTATGAGCCATATCATGCATGAGGTTCAAAATTTTTTACAGATAAGTAATTTGGAACATTATATGAAGGACAATGACCTCGCTCAAAAAGAGCTATTTAACCCGAAATTCGGTAAAATTGGTTATATTCAGGTTTATACCGGAGATGGCAAAGGGAAAACTACAGCATCTCTGGGTTTAACGATGCGGGCTTTAGGGAGAGGATGGAAAGTTCTTATTGTTATGTTTGCCAAAGGCGGCGAAGATTACGGGGAATTATTTTCATTCAGGGAACTCAGCCCTAAAATAATGAACCAGTTAAAAATTATTCAGGCAGGTATAGACAGAATTGTTTATAAAGCTAATATAACAAATGAAGACAGAGAATCTGTAAGAAACGGCTGGGAACTTGCAAAACATGCCTCAACATCCGGTGAATTTAACCTTATTGTGCTTGATGAAGCCAATATCGCAATAGAACTGGGCTTAATAAATCTTGAAGAAATGAAAGCATTTCTTAAAAACAAGCCTGCGGAACTTGAAATAGTGCTTACCGGACGAAATGCGCACCCGGACATTATTGAGCTTTCACATCTTGTTTCCGAAATACATCCCGTCAAACATTACTGGGATCTTGGAGTATCGGCAAGAGAGGGCATAGAATATTAATTTAGATTTTGATATTAATATAAATCCAAATCTAAATGTAAATAATTATTAAAACCGAAAATACAGCTGTTGATTTACTCTAAATTCGGGTATTAATATAAATAGAGGTCGTATAATATATTATTAATCGAAGTAGCTTTTTATTTTGTCAATTTCAAGACGAAGGGGCATTATTTATGGCAAAGATTTTAATTGTAGATGATTCTACAATCCAAAGGACTATTTTAAGAAAATATCTTGAAAAAGGCGGTCATGAAATAATAGGGGAGTCAAAAACCGGCAATAATGTTCTTGGGCTGTATAAAGAATTAATGCCGGATCTTGTAATCCTTGATATAGTGATGCCTGATGCTAATGGAATTGCTATATTGGAGCAATTACTCAAGTTTGATAAAAATGCAAGAATTGTTATGTGTTCCGGTACCGCTCTACAGAATGTGATAATAGAAACTATCAATATGGGGGCAAAAAGTTTCCTTGTTAAACCTGTTACAGGAGAGTATCTTTTGATGACGGTAGACAAAGTTATGAGAAACAATAACAATGTTTTTTCGCAACAGGATAACAGGCATTATTAAACATATCAATTATTTATTTAAAGCAGCTTTGTGCATCTCTCGGAGATACTTTAATTTATCCCTAATTTCTGCTGCTTTTTCAAAGTCAAGAATTTTAGCAGCCGAGTGCATTTCTTTTTCAAATTTTTCTATTATTTTTGGCAAATCTTCAATTTTTGCGTTAGATTCGACCATTTTTTCCGCAATAATATCTTCAAGGCTTCTAAAGCTGCTTACAAGGTCGAGAAGATTGTTTGAAATAGGCTTAACAATTGTTTTAGGAGTAATATTATTTATTGTGTTATGTTCGAGCTGAAGCTCCCTTCTTCTTCGGGTTTCTTCAAACGCTTTATGGATACTGTTTGTAATTTTATCGGCATACATTATAACTTTCCCGCAGGCGTTTCTGGCAGCACGTCCTATTGTCTGGATTAAACTTGTTTCAGACCTTAAAAACCCTTCCTTATCCGCATCCATAATCGCTACAAGGGTAACTTCAGGTAAATCAAGACCTTCTCTTAACAAATTTACCCCGATAAGCACATCAAATTCACCAAGCCTCAAATCCCTAAGTATTGAGACTCGTTCAAGCGATTGAATATCACTGTGAAGATACCTTACTTTTATGCCAAGCTGTAAAAAATAATCCGTAAGATCCTCCGCCATCTTTTTTGTAAGGGTGGTGATAAGAATGCGTTCATTTTTAACGGCTCTTTTTTTGATTTCGACCATTAAGTCATCAACCTGATTTTCTGTCGGTCTGATATCAATTTCAGGGTCTAAAAGTCCGGTTGGTCTAATAATTTGCTCAACCACCTGTTCAGAAATGCCTAATTCAAACTCTGCCGGCGTTGCAGAAACAAAAATAGTTTGATTTGTTCTCTCCCAAAATTCTTCTGCCTTAAGAGGTCTGTTATCCCTTGAACATGGAAGCCTGAAGCCATAATCAATAAGCACGTCTTTCCTTGATTTATCACCGTTATACATACCTTTTATCTGGGGAACAGTTACATGCGATTCATCAATGACAAGCAAAAAATCTTTTGGGAAATAATCAAGCAGGGTCGAAGGCGGTGTCCCCGGCTCTCTTCTTTCAACAATCCTTGAATAATTTTCAATTCCATTGCAGTAGCCGACTTCTCTAATCATTTCGAGGTCATGATTTGTTCTTTGAAGAAGCCTCTGGGCTTCCAGAAGTTTGTTCTGAGCCTTAAGCTCGTTAACTCTTTCAGTTAATTCCTGTTTAATAAGCCCGCAGGTCTCGTTTAAGTCTGCATCCCCTGACAAATAATGAACGGCGGGATAAATTACAATGTTTGCGCAAATTTCTATTGTTTCGCCGCTGACAGGATTAATTCTTGAAATTTTCTCAATTTCATCTCCAAAAAATTGAATTCTTACGATTATATTTTCATAAGCAGGTTTTATTTCAACAATATCACCTCGTGCCCTGAAGCAGCCTCTTTCCAGTTCTATGTCATTTCTTTCATAATGAACGCTAACAAGGTGTCTTAAGAACTCATCCCTCTCTGTTAAATCCCCTACAGTAATTTTCATCGAGCCTTTAAAGTAATTTTCAGGCAACCCTAGACCATAAATACAGCTTACACTTGCCACAACAACAACATCCTGTCTTTCAAAGAGGCTTCTTGTTGTGCTGTGCCGCAGTCGGTCAATTTCGTCATTTATGCTGGCTGTTTTTTCTATATAAGTGTCAGTTCTAGGAATGTACGCTTCAGGCTGATAATAATCATAATAGCTGATAAAATACTCTACAGCGTTATTTGGCAATAGTTCACACATTTCATTATAAAGCTGCGCAGCAAGGGTCTTATTATGGGCGATGATTAAAGTCGGCTTTTGCACGTTTTGTATGGTATGAGCTATGGTATAAGTCTTGCCTGAGCCTGTAACCCCTAATAATGTCTGGTTTTTAGAGCCTGACTTAAGCCCTGCTGTAAGTTTTTCTATTGCTAAAGGCTGATCACCGGCAGGCGCATATTTAGATATTATTTGAAAAGGTCTGGACATCAATAATTACTAAAACTTTGTACTCTACAGATATTTTACTATA
>DYOT01000165.1 GCA_020720345.1 Candidatus Caenarcanum sp. | reverse complement strand
ATTATTTCTTTTTCTAGTTCTTACAGGATATATTTTTGGCATTATTCACAAAATTATATACAGTCCTGATTTTATTATTATTCTTTATATTTTTAACGGATTGCTGGTTTTAATGGATTTAATTCTTTATTTTAGGTATAAAAAATGATAAAAAGCCGTTTCGGTTTTAACATCCACCTATAATAGAAGCTAAAATGTTTTTCACCTTGTTTATACAGGCTTTTTTACTGTAATGCCATTCTCTGGAACTTATTCTCACAACTTTCCATCCGCATCGCTCAAGAATATCCTGTTTCTCAACAGATTTTGCAAGATTTTCTGCATTTTCATTCCCAAAGCCATCCAGCTCAAGAATTATGGAATTAATTCCGTCGGAGACTGCAAAATCAACTTTAAGTCCTGCTGTTTCAAAATCAGGAAATACTTTTATTCCCTCATCTTCTATAAGTTTAGCTATCTCTTCCCTGACAGGGCAGCTAAATTCATAGCCGGAAAATTGTTTTTTTCTGTTAAGCTCCTGAATATACTCAAGATAATTTCTTATAAGACCGGAAGGCAAAGATTCCACAGGTCTTGAAATATAACATACAAGTTTTTTTCTTGCTCTGGTAATTGCAACATTAAATAAATTAGGTTTCTGGGCAAACATAATGCTTTGAAAATGGCTGTTAGGCGCAAGTGTTAATGATAAAAGCATTATATCTCTTTCATCACCCTGAAAAGTATGTGCCGTTCCAACTTCAATATCGTGTTTCCTAACGATTTCTCCGGTTAGAACCTGACTTACCGCTTTTTTTATCAGATCCACCTGCCCCCTGAAAGGTGAAATTATACCTATTGAAACAGGCTTTTTTGAATTGTCTTTTTCGCTATTTATTATAATATCGTGGACTCTTTCCATTATTTTCTCGACTTCTGCCATGTTTCTGGTGCTGTCGAGATCGACTTTTGCGTTTTCAACTATATTAAGTTCAAGGGGGCATTCATTTTCTTCGGAAAGAACCCTGCGTTTCATTGATTTTATTCTGTTTCCGTAGAATTCTCTGTTGCTGAAATTTATTATTTCAGGATAACTTCTGAAATGCTCATCAAGCAGTATTGTCGCTGTCGAGTAATAATTTGTCATATCAAACATTGAATTTGTCCTGAATCGCCACATAAGGTGATATCTGTCAGGAATATTATATTTGCTCAGGAATGACTGCTCTTTTGCCTTTTCCAGAAAAGAAAGGTGCGGAAGCTGCCTGTCATCTCCAACAATTATTGCTTTTTTAGCCCTGAAAAGTATCGGGAAACAGCTTGCAATATCACACTGGGAAGATTCATCAATAATAGCCACATCAAATAATCCCGGTTCAAGCGGAAGCGATTCTGAAACTGCCTGCGTTGTAACAGCCCAACACGGAAAAGCCTGCAACATTGGTTGAAAATCTTCGTTAAGCAAAACTTTGTTCTGAAGGCTTTTTTTCCTTTCCACAAGTGCTTTAGAGTGCACTATAAGACGTTGCCTTTTGTATTGATCCCTTATCAATGATTTCAAAGCATCTCTTCTTCGGTTTTTAAGTATTTTTACAGCTGTAAGTTTATTCTTTTCTCTAATTTCATTAAGATTTTCCAAAAGCTGGTGAAGGTTTCCTGTTTTATTAATTTTATTTTCAATGCCTTTTAAGTTTTCTTTAAGTTCTTTTTCAAGCATATTTATTCTTAGATATCTTACAACATCATTTCCATTTTCCATATTGTCACCCTGAACTTGTTTCAGGGTCTTTCCTTTTTGGGGTTTTATGCAATTTTCCGCATTCTGGATAGATGCTGAATCAAGTTCAGCATGACAGTGCGGGCGACCAATATAAACCCCCGTAAGCCTATTCAATAAAAATGCTGATATTTTGAAATTTACCCAATTAAACATACCTGTTTTATCGAAAGTTTTTTCAATTTTATCAAGCATTTTCCTGCATTGCTCAATTTCAGGCTTTGAAAGCGTTTTATTAATTAACTTATTATCGCCCTGCGTTTCCAGAACTTTCCTGTATTCCTGTAAAACCTCATACCATTTATTTTCATGATCAAGAATTTTTATGCATTTTTGTTTTAGCTCGTTTTTGTTTTTAGCGAGAGTTTCAAGGTCTTCCACGTCAGTCAAAACTGATGACTCAAAGTCGGCATCCAGATCGACTTTATTGGAAATTAAATCCTGAAGCTTAAAACTTAATTGTTTTTGATAATCTGACTTGCCTGCTCTTAAACATAAAAAATGTGCGCCGAAGCTGTTTAATCTGTCACTGACGACGTCAACTGCTTTATCCATTCGGGAAGCCACAAGCACTGTCTGACCTGAGCCTACAAGGTGAGAAACAAGATTAACTATTGTCTGAGATTTTCCTGTCCCCGGAGGACCAAAAACTGTAATAAGCGTGTTATTTTTAATTGCTTCCACAACTTGCTTTTGGCTGTCGCTAAAAGCAAGAGGCATTATCGTGCTTTTCTCTTCTTTTTCCTGATTTTTAGAGGCTTTTTTATTTTTAGTTGCGCCGGAAAACTCTTCATGAATCGGAATTAAAGCTGTTTCCCTGAAAACTCCGGCAGGTTTTTCGGAAATCTGGCTGAGTTCATGCAGCAGTCCTGCTGAAACAGTAGGTCTTTTAGTAAGAACAACCGCAGCAACATCCACAACCGTTAAGTTTTCAAGCGGCTGGGCAATCAATTCTTCAGCCGGCAATTCAGAAACAATTTCAATCTCAGGGACAATTGCCTTGAGAGTGTTCAGGAAAATCTTTACTTTCTCATCGTTTAAAGGCAATTCAGGAATATAATCTATCAGCCCTTCAAACAAATGGTCTGCCGTTTCATCATCATCATCAAAATTCATCAGGCTTACAAGGGCGCTTGTATTCAGAGAAATGTTATCATCAAGCAAAATGCAGTTTATATCAAGCCCTTCTCTTTCCAACCGGCATGGGACATAAAAAAGCGGCGTAAGATAGTTTTCTTTTTTTCTGTTTTCAGTGCTTTTGCCTTTAAGATACAGGTAAGTGTAAATAAGCTGGTAGTCTTTTTTGGAAACTTCCGATTGTACCATAAGCTCTGTAAGCTTGCTGTCAGCATTTTTTATCTTTAAAGGTTTGTCAGGATTAGAAAAAAGAATCTCTTTTCCGTCAATAAAAAACCATTTGTTGCCTTTGTCCTGATTAAGATTTCGGAATGATGACGATCTTACTTCTTCTGCAACACAATCATGCAGATACATAGACAGCTTTTTTATTATACTGTCTTTAAATGCTGAACTTAAAACCTTCGAGGCTTCCTGAAGCATATTACCCCTTAAAATTATTTTCAAATTTATCCTATTATATTAACAGATATCTAAAGATTTGTTAATTTATATTTGAATCTACTGAGCTTTTTGACAATTAAATTTTATTTTTGTTTTTATATAGGTA
>DYOT01000164.1:1244-3465 GCA_020720345.1 Candidatus Caenarcanum sp. | reverse complement strand
GCTTAAAGATATAATGAATGCTGAAAATGTCAATCTTGTTATGGCTATAGGTCCTTTACCAATGATGAAAGCTGTTGCGGATTTGACCAGAGATAAAAACATCCGCACAATAGCAAGTATGAATCCCATTATGGTTGATGGCACCGGCATGTGCGGCGCTTGCAGACTTACTGTAGGCGGTGTTGTAAAATTTGCCTGTGTGGACGGTCCTGACTTTGATGCGCATCAGGTTGATTTTAATGAGATTATGCAACGTACAAGTGTCTATAAAAATCAGGAAGCCGAAAGAAACCAAGACTGCAATCTGATTAAACAAGCAGGATAGTTTTTATCTCCGTTACAAGCGAAGATTGTCATTGCGAGGCATATAACCTTTGTAACACCATTATTTTTCTACCGAAGCAATCTTCTTAATTGCAATGTAGCCTGTGGGAAGATTGCTTCGTATGTGTGTTAATCGTCTATAAGCACTAAATAATGCCTCGCAATGACAGCGCATACTATAATTGCTTTAGAATATGAATTTGCGCTATCGAATAGTTTGGGTAAAAATAGAATAAAGAAAAAAATAAATTAGGAGAAATATATAAAATGCTTCAAGCTGGAATAGTAGGCTTACCAAATGTGGGCAAATCGACTTTGTTTAATGCGTTGACTTCAAGCAAAAAGGCTGAATCGGCTAATTACCCGTTTTGTACAATTGAGCCTAATAAAGGTATTGTTACAGTGCCGGATGAAAGGCTTCAAATTCTTCAGAATCTGGTAAAAACAAATATAGTTGTCCCTACTGTCGTGGAATTTTATGATATAGCAGGGCTTGTAAAAGGCGCAAGCAAAGGCGAAGGCTTGGGAAACCAGTTTTTAGGGCATATTAGGGAAGTTAACGCCATAATTCATGTGGTCAGATGCTTTGAGGACGAGAATACTATCCATGTTGCGGGAAAAATTGACCCTGTAAGTGATATTGAAACTATAAATCTTGAACTTGCACTGGCAGATTTAACCACTGTTGAAAAAAGAAAAGATAAAGTGCAAAAAACCCTTAAAACTAAAGACAAAACAGCACTTGTTGAAGATAAGGTTCTTGACAGGCTAATTGAATTGCTGAACGAAGGAAAACCATTTTCTCTTGATATATTTAACGAAGAAGAGCTGCCTTTTGTTTCTAATATGAATTTAATGAGCACAAAGCCTGTTGTTTATGCTGCTAATGTTGCTGAGTCTGATCTTGCGGCAGGTGGTAATGATTTTGTAAAGCAGGTAGAAGAATACGCAAAAACCCATAATGCCGAAATTGTTGTTATAAGTGCGCAGATAGAAGCAGAATTAGTTGAACTTGGAGCTGAACAGGCTAAAGAATATCTTAGTGAGCTTGGTGTCAAAGACAGCGGCATTGAAAGAATGATTAGAAGGGTTTATGACCTTCTTCAGCTAAGGACTTATTTTACAGCCGGCGAAAAAGAAGTCCGGGCATGGACTGTTATAGCAGGAATGAAAGCCCCTCAGGCTGCCGGAGTAATCCATACCGATATGGAAAAAGGCTTTATTAGGGCAGAAGTAACTGCGTACAAAGATTTTATAGAGTGCGGTTCATATCAGGCGGCTAAAGAAAAAGGGCTTGCTCGACTGGAAGGCAAAGAATATGTCGTTCAAGACGGAGATATTATGCATTTCAGGTTTGCTGTGTAAGAGCCTGTCTGGTTAAAATAAAAATTTAGCCCAAAAAGCTTCTAACTTAAGGCAGTTTTAGCTTACGGAATTTTAGTCCGCCCGTTCTTTCCAATAATTTATTCATTTCTTTAATGTGGTTTAAAATTCTTTTGTTAGTTTCTTTAATAACCTTGTCCGAAGGAGTTAATTCGGCATAAGTACGATTAAAGGAATCAATAATTGAGTCTAAACTAATTTCATATTTTTGTGTTATTAAATAACAATGTTTTTTCTTGATTAAGTGCATGCCGGGAATTTCAACCAGATGGCAGAATCCATCTTCAGAAACAGCTCTGATTTCTCGATAACCTTGTTTTATACCCATACCAATATCAGCAGGAGATAGATATAATTCTCTCATAAAGATGTCCGGGTGATTGTGAGTAAATATTTTATTTCCTGCGGATGTTTCGCTTCTAAAATTATTACGAACGTGGTGGTATTTCTTCAGGTTTATGCCGTTTTCATCTCCTTCCGCATTGAACATTTTGCTGCCGTCTTTGTTTCGGAT
>DYOT01000164.1:0-1144 GCA_020720345.1 Candidatus Caenarcanum sp. | reverse complement strand
ATTGCATTTCATGAATATAAAAATCCCTGAAAATAAAAATTGCCATTTTTAAAAAAATTAGTTCATTTTATAATTTGCAAGCTTCAGGAATTTGTCAAACATATATGGATTAAAACTTTTTTTACTTTCTGCAATCATAATTTCAACTGCGTCCATCGGGTCGACAGCTTTTTTATAGATTCTGGTAGAAATTAATGCGTCATAAACATCAGCTATAGCGGCAACCTGAGCATAAAGATTTATTTCTTTTCCTTGTAATCCGTTTGGATAACCGCCTCCGGCATATTTTTCCTGATGATCAAGGGAAACTCTGGCAATTGAATCGTTTATCTCCATATTTTCAGTTATATATTTATAACCAAATAAAGTATGGCTTTTCATTATCTCAAATTCTTCAGGATCAAGACTTTTTGGCTTGTTTAAAATATCTATAGGAATGCGCATTTTGCCTATATCATGCAGCAATGCCCCGAGAGCAAGTTCTTTTATCTGGTTTTCACTTAGCCCCAGAGTCATTCCAAGCGCGGAACTCATTGCAGAAACGTTTACCGTATGAGAAAAAGTATACTCGTCATAAACCCTTAACTGTGCGATACATTCAATTTTTTCAAGGTTTTTGCTTACCTCTTGAAGTATCATGTCTGTGGTTTCCTGATATACATTAATATCAAGTTTTTCATTATTATAAACTTTTTTTAACAGCTTTCTTGCGTTTGTTGCCAGAATCTGAGTAGTTTTTTCAGGAATTACGAGTTTTATTATTAATTTTTCAGGCGTTTTTAACTTCTTGAACTCAAAGTCGGATTCGTTTAACTTGTCCTGTTTAATAAACACTTTCATATAAGTGAACTTCATAAGCAGGTCAGGAGTAAGAAGCTTGCCGTTTTCATAGACTAGCTTGCCTTGTTCGTCATAAAGGTCAAAATCCAGTTTATTATTTCCGACTAACTCAAGAGGAAGTATCTGACGCATAAGTTATCCATTTTCTTTATAATAAAAATATGTTCCAATGCTGAATAATTTAATTACTAATGCGGGGAATTTAAATAAGTATTGTACAACTATAATCGAAGAAAATATACATGATATTTTATGCCCATACTTGGTGATTCAGCCTATATATTAAGTTTTCTTAATTTATGGG
>DYOT01000163.1 GCA_020720345.1 Candidatus Caenarcanum sp. | reverse complement strand
ATCTTAATCATCATTATAGGACAAGGGCACTCAGAAAGTATCTTTCTTAACGTGGAAGCCCTTAAATGAGAAAAAGTCCCATGCCATGCTACTGCTATAAAATCATTTTTATTTGCTCTGGCAAAATTTAAAATTTCATCGGCAGGGTTTCCATGAGAAACAGATAAGTTGGTTTTTATATGGTTGCGTTCCTGTAAAATAGGGCAAAATCTCTTTAAAAATTCTTTTGCCCACGAAGCCCACTCATGCTGGGGATAATCAGTATAATAAGGAGCGATAAAACTTCCTTCCTCCCTTGGTAATTCTACTTCATGAGAAGTTATGTGCAGCAGGTCAATTTCCGCATTGATTTTTGCAAGTATATTTATCGCAGGGGCTAATGCTTGAGCAGAATTAGGTGCACCGTTTAGAGGAATCAGCGTTTTTTGAGGCATCCATTTTCCTTCTATAATTTTTAATTCTGCATCAGGTCTTATTAACAAAACAGGGTTGAAGGTATTTTCAATTACTGTTATTGTTACAGAGCCTGCATTTTGGCTCACATCGCAGGTCTCTCCATGCGAACCCATAACTATATAATCGCATTCAGCACTTTCTTCAAGGATTACTTGCGCAGGATTTCCTGTTTTATGAGTTATTATAAAACACTGAATAGCATCTTTTTTAATGCCTAGTTTTTCAAGAAGGCTATCTTTATCAAGTTTTTCTTCGGATATGTGAAGTATACATAGAGGCAAATTCAGCAATTCTGATAAGCTTTTGGCAGGAATAAACGCTTTTAGTGATGCTGCTGAGCCATCAAGCGGCAGTAAAATCTTCTTTTTTCCCATGTTTTATCCTTTCCGATTTTTAATCTTGCCAATACCAGTTTTTATCTTTTAAAAATCCATAATATATTTCGTTATTATTTAATTCTTTCCAGTTATCTTTCCCCAAACTTATATGTACAGGAGTCAAAGAGGAAAGCGGCAAAGAAAAACTTATTTTATCCCTGTCTAAAATAATATTTAAACTTTGTCCTCTCCATTTTATTGAAAATTCTATACTTTCCCATTCATCCGGCATGTGCGGATCAAATATCAAACCTTTTTCTACCGGATACATGCCGGCAAACCCCATAATTACACTCATCCATACCCCTGCTGTAGAAGCTATATGTATTCCGCCAAAAGCGTTGCCAAATCCATTATCAAGGTCTATACCGGCATTTTGAAGAAAATATTTGTATGCTTCCTTAATTTTCCCAAGGCGAGCTGCTATTATGCTATGGATGCTAGGGCTTAAAGAACTTCCATGCCCGCATCCGGGCTCGTAAAACTCATAATTCTCCATGATTTCATCAGCTGAAAATTTTTCTCCAAAAAGAAAAAGAAACATTAAAACGTCAGCCTGTTTTATAATCCGGGTTTTTTGTATGTTTTTGTGCCCGATAATCACATCCATTGGAATAGATCTCGGTTCATACTGCATCAAATCAATGTGCTGCAAATCGTAAAAGCCTTTAAACTGCTCAAATAGTTTTGTTTTTTCATCGTAGCCGAAATAAATTCTGTTTTTATATTTCCCCCAATTTTTTACTTCAGTTTTTTTCAGTTTAATTTTTTCTTTAATTGTTAAAAGTGCTTCACCATAGTTATCTTCAAGGAAATTATATGCTTTTATCGCAATTTCAAAATTATTACGTACTAAATAATTTGTATAAGCATTATCATCAATCTTTTCATGATATTCATCAGGACCTATAACTTGCGGTATATGATAAAACCTGTCATCTTCAAGTTTTATCAAGCTTTCACAATATCTTGCGGTTTCAAATAAAATTTCGGCGCCGTAATTTATCATAAAATCAATGTCCTCCGTTGCTTCCCAGTATTTCCAGACAGCATAAGCAATATCAGATGAAATATGATTTTCAAATCTGCCGGACAGAATATAGATTATACTGCCATCAGGGAGAATTACTTGCGAAGGTGCCATTTCAAGCCCTGATTCCGTTGATTCCCAGGCATACGAAGCACCTTTAAAGCCTTCATTTGCTGCATTTTTTCTCGCACCGTCAAGAGTGTTATATCTGTACAAAAGGAGTCTTTTTGCAATTTCAGGCTTTGTATAAGTAAAAAAAGGCAAAAGATACATTTCTGTATCCCAGAATACATGCCCTTTATAAGCTTCGCCGGAAAGAGTTCTTGCAGATATGGAATAATTATCTCCGCTGAATTCTCCTGAATTAATCAGGTGAAATAGTGCAAAATCAATATGTTTTTGGTCATGCTCATTTCCTGCAATTTTTATCTGTGATTCATTAAATCTCAATAGCCATTTTTTAACGTGGTTTTGAGCGCTTGTTTCAAAAAAATCATCGTCTTGAACTCTCTCTTTGTCATGCTGAACTTGCGGATTGCGAGCTGAGGCTGCAAGGGAAGCTTTGCTTCCCTGAAATGCCGTTACATGCGAGCAACCAAGAGAATTCAGCATCTTTCCGGCTTGGGATTTCTGCAATAATTCACTATTGGATAGACCCTGAAACAAGTTCAGGGTGATGTTATTATCCAAGGAATGACCGGATTGCCAATTGTCATAAACTGTCATCAGGCTTTTTATTTCATAAATTTTTCCAATTTCAGCAAACCAGCTCCATTCTTCAAAACTCCCGCTGAAATTATTTATAACCTGATATTCCGGCTTTATTCCATTGCCGTTAAAAAGACTTTTTTGCAGCATCATAATTTCTTTATCACTGAATTTTGACTTCATTAAAACGCTTGCAGAATCATTGATAATGATATTTTGATTAATCAAATAATTAAAGTCAGCTGAGTTGCAATCTATTCCTGATAAAATTCTTAAATTTCCGGTATAATTTTCAGGCTTAATCAAAACCGTTTTTCCCATTTCATGTTTATCTGAAAGAGAAATATATTTAATTATTTTTATACTTGTAATTCTGCCTATACTGTCGGCGCATTTCCAGTCCCTTACTATGCAGCCATTATTTAAATCGATATATCTGCGATTATAAAGAGTATTATCTTTAATTAAATCAAGCTGATCGTCTTCTACAAATATTTGTATTCTTGTCCAATCAGGAATTTTTATAAGTATATCAAATTCTTCATTTATGTCTTTTTCATAAAAGCCTGCAAGAAAGGTTCCGGGCGAACTTTGAGAATATAATTCTTCAAGGCTGTTCCTCGTGCCTATATAGCCATTCCCAAAAGAAAAAATTGTTTCAATTTCCCTTTCTCCGGGTGAAATATTTTTTTCTTCAGAAATGGCATGCTTGTTTTTTATAGACAAGCGGCTCAAGCTTATATTAAAAAATATATCCATCATTTCTTATTTATTACTCAAGATTTGGATGTTTTTTATTGGACGAATGTATGCATTTAAATCAAATTGGTATAAAGTTTTTTTAAAATTGTCCGATAGTTATAATAAGCACCCGCTAAAGGTGAAATATACCGCTCTTAAATTAAA
>DYOT01000162.1 GCA_020720345.1 Candidatus Caenarcanum sp. | reverse complement strand
TTTATGCCCATACTTGGTGATTCAGCCTATATATTAAGTTTTCTTAATTTATGGGCTGAAATCTTAAAGTTTTTCTGGATACATGTCGAAAAAAATAAAGTGGAGTACATAAAAGGGAGATATTTTATGGCAGATGTTCCTGCTAATAGAAAAGTTTCATTAAAACCGGCTACCAAGCCTAAAATCGACATAAATGAAGCCGGTCTTTTCGCTAAAAAGGTTGATATAAATTTGTGGGAGACCGCCTCAGAGCAGCTTATAAGAAATAAAACAACGGAAGAACCTACTCTTCAGAGCCAAATATTAAAATTTAAACAAGAAGTCCAAAAACAAAATGAATTTTTGCCAAATTCCAAAGACGGAAATAAATTAAATATTAATTGCTGATTAATTTATTAGAGCCTGTCTGGTTAAAATAAAAATTTAGCCCAAAAAGCTTCTAGATAAAGGCTCGTTTAAGGACTGCGGTTAAAGCTAAAACGGCTTGCTTGGCAAGGCGGTGCAGGCTTTAACAAGACAGCTTCTTATATATATAATCAGGCAAGGCACGAATTAGCTTGCCGTTTGTGTCTGTAGCCACCATGGTTGAATTTGCGGTAAGTATAAGCATGTTTCTGTCCATGCTTTTAATTTCGTGAGCAAAAGTTATACTTGTTTTTTTGAGTTCTTTTATTGATGTTTGTATTTCCAGCTCGTCAAATAGCCTGCCCGGGCTTTTATATCTTATATTAAGCTCTACTACCGGAAGAAGAATCTTCATTTTATCAAGCTCGTCAAATTTAATGCCGAGTTTTTCGCATAATTCCACACGTCCGGCTTCCAGCCATTTAGCGTATGCTCCATGCCAGACTATATTGTAACAGTCTGTGTCGCTGTGATAAATTTTAATTTTCTGTATGTATTTCATAATCTGTCTATTTTATTACAAAGTGCGGAATTAAGTATACTCGACTTATATTTATTTGCTAAAACCCATTCTTTACAACGAAAACAGGAATCAAGCTTCGCCGGTTTTAACGTAAACTAACTCATTCCGGTATATATAAATTAATTCTTGAAAAAGACTATTTTGTTGATAAACTATAATTAATTATAATAAGCAATTAATATTTTGATTAAATATTTTACTGCCCAAAAGTAATAAAAAAGTGGTAAACTATTATAATTAAAGTAATAATATAAATATGACTGAAATGATATTATTGAAAGAACATCCATGGTATTCACCCCTTTAAGATTTAATGACAAACTAATTGCCAAAAAACCGATAATCCAGGGGGGAATGGCAATTAGGGTAAGTAGAGCCCCGCTCGCCGCAGCAGTGGCGAATTGTGGAGGCGTAGGCGTAATAGCTGCCTCAGGGATGGAAGAAAAAGAATTGAGAGACCAAATTAGGCTTGCAAGAAGTTTGCAAACTAATAAAGATGGTTTAATTGCTATAAATATTATGTTTGCGGCTAGCGAATTCCTGAAAGTTATTGAAATAGCCGTAGATGAAGGAATTGACCTTATAATTTCCGGAGCCGGATTTTCCAGAGATCTTTTTAGTATTGGAAAAGAAAAAGGTGTTCAGGTTGTTCCTATAGTTAGTTCTGTTAAACTTGCAAAAATTTCTAAAAAACTCGGAGCATCTGTGATTATTGTTGAAAGCGGAGAAGCCGGAGGGCATCTTGGCACTGATCAGCCCATCAGGACATTAATCCCTGATATCAGGCAGGCGCTTGATGCAGAGCCTGATATCCCGGGAATTGGCAGAGTTTCTCTTATTGCTGCCGGCGGAGTTACATCAGGAGCTGATGTTATGGAAATGATGTCTCTTGGCGCAAGCGGTGTACAGATGGCAACAAGATTTTTATTAAGCAAGGAATGTGATGTGCACGAAAATTTCAAGAATTTATTCCTGCATAAAACTGAAGAAGATATTGTAATGATTCAAAGCCCTGTGGGACTTCCTGCAAGGGCATTATTAACACCTCTTACCCAGCGGCTTATTGAGGACTCAATAGAAAAACCTCGAGCTTGCTTTAATTGCCTAAAGCATTGTTCGCATAAATTTTGCATAACAGATGCTCTTGAAGCTGCCAGAAATGGCGATATTGAAAATGGTTTGTTCTTTACCGGCGCAAATGCCAAAAAATATACAGAAATCCTTCCCGTAAAGGAAATATTTGATAGATTAGAATCGGAAGCCAGAGAATACATTGAAAATCAACAAAAAAACCAAGAGAAAGAGAGCTGTGTTTTTTAGGTATTTTTAATTGTTCACAAGTGTATAACTGTCTTTTAGACAAAATAATTTAGAAAAATTTACAAGAAATTTCCATTCAATGTGCAGTTTGCGGACAAACTTTTGCATTTTCTGCAGAAGAACAAGGATTTTATCAGCAAATAATTTAGACTCCAGAATAATGTGAGGATATCTTGAAATGAGCAGAGAAAAAACTATGGGTTTACTTTGTTTGTTATTGATTTTCTTCCTTTGCACATCGGCAGGAATGTGCAAAGAAAGAAAATGGGAATATCAAGATTTTTCTTTAATGAATAATGGATTAAAAAGGATTTATAGGGTTCATATTCCATCAAATTATGACTCAAAGAAAGCCTTACCTGTTGTAATTTATCTTCATGGTGGAGGGGGTAATGTCAGGGCAGCTTTTTTTGACGGAATAGATAAATATTCTGATAAATACGAATTTATTTTAGCGGCACCTCAGGCGGCTTTTGGCAAGGTTAAATTTGGACATTTTCGAGGGGTATGGAATTGCGGAAAATGGGAAGGAGGCGGAGGAAATTTTGGAAATGCCGATGACGTGGATTTTATTTCCAAAATGATTGACGAATTGCAAAAGAAATATAATGTGGATAAAAAACGAATTTATGCGACAGGCATATCAAACGGCGGGGCAATGACTAACCTGATTGCTTGCAAACTGGCAGATAAAATAGCTTCTATTGCTACGGTAGCTCCGGCTTTTATTCCTAAAAACTGTCATCCGATCAGACCTGTACCTGTTATGAATATTCACGGAACAGCAGATCCTTGCTGTTCTTTTGATGGAAGTGACGCAACCCTTGGATTTTGTGCCAGAATACCATATAAAATAATGTCAGCGCAGCAGAATATTGACAAATGGTTATCAATAAATAAATGTAGCTCAAAAAATTCAATATTTTACCATAAAGGAAAAGCAATATGCGTAGGTTATAATGAATGTGCTTACAAAAGCGAAGTTGTTTTATGTAAAATCGAAGGAATGGGGCATACCTATCCGTCTGGCTCTCAATATTTGCCATCGAAGATTGTTGGACCAGTTTCTCATGATATAACATTTGACCAGATTTGGGATTTCTTCCGTAAATATCCGCTAAAATAAGAAAAACAATTAAATTTTAAATATTTAACTCAAATTACCAGATAGCCAAAATTGTCATTGCGAAAGGACTCCACTTTTTCTGACTAAATGTCAGGAAAAGAAGGA
>DYOT01000161.1 GCA_020720345.1 Candidatus Caenarcanum sp. | reverse complement strand
TGCCGGTTTTCCGAAAACCAAACTCATTTTAGTATAACATCTTTGCGTTTAGGGAAAATGAATGGAAGTAAATAACACAAATCCGCTTTACATAAGGGCACAAGCCCCTGTTAATAAAAATAATACCGTTCAATCTGCCTATTATCAGGGTAGCCCTTCGCAATACCAATATCAATATTATCACTATCCTGCTTATTCTACACAAATTCCGGCAACTGATATAAACGCTTCTATGAAAAGCCAGGTTTTACGACCTTCGCAAGAAGGCTACAGAAAAATACAGGTATTTAATGCCCCTTTTCTTGGAGAAGGAAATCTTTACCAGCTTGATAACGGACAAAAAGTAGTAATAATACCTAAAAAAGGACCTACTACAATTAAAACCTTTGTTAAAGTAGGCTCTTTTAACGAAGCAAAAAACAGGGGAATAAGCCACTACATTGAACATAATCTTTTTAATGGTTCAAGCCATCTTAAACCAAACGAATTTGTGGAAAAAGTTGTAAGCATGGGCGGTCAATATAATGCCAGTACAAATACCACAAACACTGACTATTTTATAAACTCTCCGCTGCATAAAGAAAAGGATTTTGACACTTTCATAAAAATGCATGCGGATATGCTTCAAAATCCTCTTTTTACAGAAAAAATGCTGGACAAAGAAAAGGGTCCTGTAATATCGGAAATTCAAATGTATGAAGATGACCCTTCTGACAAAGCTTTTAATTTAATGGTTAAGAACTTATTCGGGATTAAATGCGATTATCAAGGATTAATAGCCGGTTCTTCAAAAACTATAGCAAATTTAACCAGACAGGATGTCGTCAATTATTATAACGAATGGTATCGACCCGATAATATGACAACAGTAGTTGTAGGTGAGGTCAATCCTGATCAGGCTGTAAAAACCATTAGCAAATTGTTTAATCAAAAGCAGGCTCCTCCTGTTTCAAGCACGGAACATTATTATGAACCGCTAAATTTAACACAAAAACCTGTAAGGACAGATTTCAAAAGTCCTCAAACTGATACTGTAATCCTTAATATGGCTTTTGCGGGACCTAAAAATAATGAAATGAAAGACACTCTGGCAACTCTTGCATTATGCACAGCCTTAACAGGTTATGAAAATGCAAGACTTTCAAAAACATTCAAGGATTTTAACACAGGAGGCTCTCTTGATATAAATGTTATAAGTCCAAAGCTTGACGACCCCCAGCTTATAACTTTAGCCGCAGCTTTTTCACCGGGACAGGAAGAAGAAGGACTTAAAGCTGTTTATAAGACTGTACAAAATTTAGCAATTCAACCTTTAACCAATGATGAAATGTCCATAGTTAAAAACAGGATTAAGGACAACTTCATACAGATTAGCGAAAGTTCCATGGGTGTTGCAAATCTTATAGGTCAGGCAATCACCGATCATGGAACACTTAATGCCTATACAAATATTCTGGACGAAGTGGAAAAATTAACCCCTCAAGACCTTCAGCAAGCTGCAAGAACATATTTAGACCTTAACAAAACTTCCATTGTTATGGTTCACCCCGAAAGTCAAAAAATTGGGTCAAATTCCGCTCCTGTTAATAAAGAACTTGGATTTAAAGGCAATAACGACAGATTTAAAATACAAAACGTAAAAGAATATGAACTGCCAAATAATTTATATGTAGCAATTAACGATGATCCTGCTTCAATAAGGACAAGCACAAATTTATCAGTAAAAACAGATGATATAAAAACAATAAAACCCGGCGTAATTGGTATTCTTTCCGGCATGCTCAATAAAGGAACAAAAAATTATTCTACAGAACAGTTACAAGATATTATAGACACTCATAATTTGGGAATAGGAGCCTCTGCAAGCGGCAGTTCCATTGATTTAGAAGCAAACTGTGCTAAAGAAAAACTGCCTATGGCACTTGGCATAATGAAAGAAATGCTTTATAATCCTGACTTAACTCAGGAAAAATTTAACAAAGCTAAAGAAGAACTGAAAGTTGGACTTTCAAGCCTGTCTAAAGATCCTTCTGATAGAGCAATGGAAATATTATTTCCTGAATTTAATGCAGGAAACACTCCCAGAAAAATTCTTGCAAATATTGATAAAGTAACGCTGGATGATGTCAAAAATTTACACAGTCAAATATTATCAGATTCTCAGGGCAAAATTTCCATAGACGGTCCCATCAGTAAAACTCCCGGGCTCGGTCAGGCTGTATTTACTCAACTTCAATCCGGCATGGGATTTGTAAAAAAATATCATAAGTGCCCCGATATAAAATCTGAACCTTTAACCGAATCAAGAGTAATAACAGAAATAGAACCACGAAATCAGGCTGATATTGTTCAAATATTTAAAATAAAACAAAACGGAAACATTAAAGATACTGCCGCTTTAAATGTTTTAAATGAAATTCTGGGCGGAAATAGTCAATCCAGACTGTTTAGCGACTTAAGAGAAGCACAAAAACTTGCTTATAGGGTAAAATCTATTTATTCAAATTATGGGGAATACGGAACTGTAAAACTTTTAATAAAAACAACTACAGAAGATGACCTCAAAGGACCGACATTCGGAAATGTCCAAAAATCTTTAGACGGCTTTAAAAAACACATGAATAATTTAATGACAACTCCTGTAAATAATGAAGAACTGGAAACAGCCAAGCTGGAAGCAAAAACAAAATTCATTAATTCAACAGAAAATTCTTCAGGCAGGGCGTCTCTGGTTCATGACGGATTAAATACATATTATGGCGTAAATCACTACAATAAAATGCTTGATGCAATAGACAGCTTAACGCCTCAGGACATCCAAAACACAGCAAATCTGTACTTGAACCAGCCTTCAATAATTTCAATGATTGCCAGCCCGAATACAATCAACGCAACAAAACCGTATTTAAGCTCTTTAGGAAAAGTTGAAGAAACTAAACAGGCAATAATTTAGCAAATTTTCTCTTCCCGACCTGAAGGATAAGGGAATCTTTCCCGTTAAACTCAATTTTTTGCATTACGTCAGAAATTTTTTCACTATCAAGCTTCACTCCGCCGCCATTAATAAGCCTTTTAGCCTCGCTTTTGCTTTCCGCAAAATTATTTTCAGAAATAAAATCAATTAAAAGATTTCCTTCAACGACTTTAAATTCATCTATTTCATCAGGCAAGCCTTTTTTACTGAAAATATTTATAAATTCCTGCTCGGCATTTTCTGCTTCTTCCGAAGAGTAATACTCATTCA
This sequence comes from Candidatus Caenarcanum sp., assembly GCA_020720345.1. Taxonomy (GTDB): domain Bacteria; phylum Cyanobacteriota; class Vampirovibrionia; order Gastranaerophilales; family UBA9971; genus DYOT01. Next base: position 282 of record DYOT01000161.1, on the reverse strand, counting down.
CAATAATTTTTGCCAGCTTCATTTTGTAATCACGGGGATTAATCTGCCCTGACTCAAGTTCTAACTTTATTTTTTCTAATTCTTCCGGCGAAATATCCGTTAAAAGCTCGTAATATCTATAAATTAGACCGTCAGGAATTGACATTATTTTACCAAGCATATCTTTTGGCGAATCGGTAAGGCTTATACAGTGATCGGGGTAAGATTTTGACATTTTAATAACGCCGTCAGTCCCTTCAAGCAGGGGCAAAAGCATAATCATCTGGTGGTGTTCACAGCCGT
>DYOT01000160.1 GCA_020720345.1 Candidatus Caenarcanum sp. | reverse complement strand
TGTATATTTAAATCTTTAATCTCACTTTTAATATTTTTAATTTCTGTGTTAAGGTCTTTAAACTGATGATCAATCTTTTTAAAATTGTCATCAAAACTTGAAAGTTTTTCTAAAACTATCTTTTGAAACTCTTCGTTATTCACTACTAAAACCACTCCTGTATATTATTTGATACATATCATATTAATTTGTAAAAAATATCTTATCATAAAAACCGGCACAAATTTTTATAAGTTTTATTAAGAAGCCGTCCGGTTAAAAATTAAATAACCAACTAAGAATAATGAGGAAATTCGGGCAACTTTTCTAATCCATCGCTTTTTCAAATTTGCATTCTTTGTTTGAACATGTGATTTTATTGCCTTTTTTAAGGAATTTTTTCACAAGCAGCGAACTGCAATCAGGGCACTTATCTCCGCCTGCAGGTTCATTCCATAGAGCAAAAGTACATGCCGGAAATTTGTCGCAGCCGTAAAAAACCTTGCCATAGCGGGATTTTTTCTCAATAATTTCACCTTCGCATGTGTCAAGCGGACATTTTACGCCAGTTTTTCTAATATATTTCCTTCTGTTTTTGCATTCTTCGTTTGTACAGGAAAAATATTCCCCGTAAGGTCCTTGTTTTATAACCATTGCGGAGCCGCATTTTTCGCAAAGTTCATCGCAGGGTCTGTCTTCAGGAACGGGTTTCTGATCTTTTGCAAGAGGCATAGTTGTTTTACATTCGGGGTATCCTGAACAGCCCAGAAATTGAGAACCAAAGCGGCTGGTTTTTAGAGCCATCTGCTTTCCGCACTCAGTACAGACATGTTCAGTAAGAATTTCCACTTTTTCCATTTCTTTTTTAGCTTTTTTAAGCACTTCAGAAAATGGTTCATAGAAATTACCAAGAATTTTTCGCCATTCTGCGTGATTTTCTGCTATATCGTCAAGGTTTGTTTCCATATTTGCAGTAAACTGCGAATCGACAATTTCAGGGAAATGTTTTACAAGTAGACCGTTAACCGTTCTGCCCAGCGCTGTAGGAACAAGCGACTTTTCTTCCTTTATTACGTAGCCTCTATCCTGAATAGTAGCAATAGTTGGAGCATAAGTACTCGGTCTGCCAACGCCTAATTCTTCCAGTGTTTTAACAAGTGTCGCTTCGGAATATCTCGGCGGCGGCTGCGTAAAATGCTGCTTAGGATCTATTTTTTTGAGATTAACAATATCATCTTTGTTTAAATCAGGGATTGGATCGGTTTTTTCTTCTTCTTCCCTGTCATCATAAACTATAAGGAAACCGTCAAATGTAATTTTGCTGCTGCTTGCCCTGAAAGTGTATTTTTTTGCATCAATTTCAACTGAAATTGTTGTTACTGATGCGCTTTCCATCTGGCTTGCAATAAACCTGTCCCAAATAAGCTTATATAGTCTGTACTGTTCGTTTGACAGATACTGCCTGATTGTTTCAGGAGATTTATCAACGTACGAAGGGCGGATAGCTTCGTGGGCATCCTGTACGTTTTTGCCTTTTTTAAGGTAAACACGAGGTTCTTCAGGATAATAATTCTTGCCAAAATGCGTAACTATAAATTCTTTTGCCGCATCCCTGGCTTCATCGGAAATTCTGGTGCTATCGGTTCTCATATATGTAATAAGCCCGACATGCCCGCTTGTACCAAGTTCTACCCCTTCATAAAGCTGCTGGGCAATCTGCATAGTCTTTTTAACGCCGTAGCCCATTCTGTTACTTGCTTCTCTTTGCAGAGTGCTTGTTATAAAAGGAGCTTGAGGTTTTCTCTGAGTGTTTCTTGTGGTAACTTTCGAGACTTTAAACTCAGTGGAAGGCTGAGAAAGAGTTTCCACAATTTTAGAAGATTCTTCCGCGTTTTTAACTTCTAATTTTTTACCTTCATATCTAACCAGCTCAGCATTAAAACTTGTGGAAGATTTTTGCTTGGAGAATTCAGCATTTATTGTCCAGTATTCTTCAGCGACAAAGGCTTCTATTTCGTCCTCCCGGTCGCAAATAATTTTTACCGCAACGCTCTGAACCCTGCCTGCAGATAATCCTTTGCCTACTTTTTGCCATAAAAGCGGGCTGATTTTGTAACCCACAAGCCTGTCAAGAATTCTTCTTGTCTGCTGGGCGTTAACCATGTCCATGTCAATCGGACGGGGAAATTTAACAGCTTCCTGAATGGCGGTTTTAGTAATTTCGTTAAATTCAATCCTGTGAATAACTTTATTTTTTTGATTGCCAAGAATTGCGGCTATATGCCATGCAATAGCTTCTCCTTCACGATCACGGTCGGGAGCGAGGAAGATTTCGTCTGCTTCCTGTGCTGCTTTGTTTAATTCTTCAACAACTTTCTTTTTGTTATCCAGAATCTCATATTCCGGCTCAAAATTATTTTTTACATCAACGCCGAGAGATTTCTGCGGCAAGTCTCTAATATGACCAACAGAAGCTTTTATCTGATAATCATCGCCCAGAATTTTCTTAATAGTTTTTGCTTTTGCCGGAGACTCGACTATTACAAGAGTTTTCTTGTTCGGCTGCTTTTCTTCTTTTTTGTTTTTAACTGCGGCTTTTGCCATTATTATTTAAGTTCCTCAGACATGTCTTCTTTGTTCATTTTATGTATTCTGTATGCAGCATAAACCAGTGCGGCTATAGCAATTGCAAGCCCTATCGCTTGATCTAAACTCATTATGAATCCTCCACTTTTTGTATTAATTCTTTAAGATACTTGTTTTTGCTTAAATAGGCATCTAATAAAAAGAAGAAAAGTAAAAATCCTGCAATACAAAGAATTTTATTTAAGATTGTATCAAAAGATTGCAACAAAGTTAAACTACCGCTGATAGTAACAAGCATAGCAGTCCATAAATGAGTTTGAACGTTTCTAAGATTTGCAATTTTTTCTTTTAAGCGTTCTTTTGCCATTAATTATATCTCTTATCCAAAAATTTTTCCAAATTCCAGTATATTAAAAAATTTAACATCTCAAAATCTTATCACAATGAAATTATTAGCTACATTTAATTTACAAATTCTTAACAAACTGCTGACCGGGAAGTTGTTTAATTGCTCCCGTCAACTCAAGCATAGTTAAGGTCATCATTAGTTCGTCTATATTTATTTTTGTTTCTTCAAGTATCTTATCAAAAGATTTTGGTTCAAAATCGAGCATTTTGTATATTTTTTCTTCGTTGCTATTAACAGTGGTAACGTCACCCTGAACTTGTTTCAGGGTCTGACCAGCATACGCAGGTAAACTTTCGGTTGAAAATTGGCAAGAGGCTGAAACAAGTTCAGCATGACGGTTTTTTATTTCCCAGTTAAGCTGGTTAAAAACATCTTCAACCCTTGTAATTACTGCAGCCCCTTCCTTTATAAGTTTATATGTCCCCTCAGTATTGGGGTTTGTAACCATACCGGGAATGCACATAAGTTCTCTGTTCTGGTCGAGGCATAATTTTGCAGTAATTAGCGCGCCACTTTTAAGACCGGCTTCGCCAACTAAAGTTCCCTGAGAAAGTCCGCTGATTATTCTGTTTCTTC
>DYOT01000159.1 GCA_020720345.1 Candidatus Caenarcanum sp. | reverse complement strand
TTGTTTAGTTGCCATAAAACTTTCCATACCGCCGTCACAGCAAAGTATTATTTCCTGATTCATTTCAGAAAGTTTTTCGTCTATATCACCAAAAGACAAGTTTTCAGAGCTTTCTATATGCCATTTTTTAAATTCCGACGGAGTTCTGATGTCAATAATGGCGCATTTTTTCTTTTTTTCTAAATATTTTTGAAGTTCTTCAGGCGAAATGCTTTCTATGGATTTTTTCAACTTGCTTTGAAGAATCTGCGCCGCAACCAACAAAGGATCTATGCTGGAAGAATAAGGCGGAGCATAGCTTAAATCCGTCTGCATAAACTCTTCAACAGTCATTTTTGCAGTTAATGCAGTGGCAATAACATTTACTCTTTTATCCGCATTGCCTTTTCCTATAATCTGAGCTCCTAAAAGTCTTCCCGATATTTTTTCCGCAAGCATTTTTATTGTTATATCCTGAGCATCAGGCATATAACCAGACTTATCACGGTGTGTAAGTATTGCCAGCACATAATCATAGCCTTGCTCTTTTGCCTCTTTTTCGCTTAATCCGGTTTTTGATATGGTAAAATCAAAAGCTTTTACCGCCATTGAACCTAAAACGCCTTTAAATTCTTCATGCCCGCCGGTAATATTTATTGCGGCAACCCTGCCCATTTTGTTTGCTGTCGAACCTAAAGGAATCCAGACATTTTTCCCCGTAACCATATTTATTGTTTCGGTACAATCACCTGCCGCAAAAATATCGGCAATATTTGTCTGCATGCGAGGATTAACTTTTATAGCTCCGGCTTCTCCTATTTCAATTCCTGCATCTTTCGCAACTTCGATATTAGGTCGAACTCCAATAGCAAGAATAACTACATCAGCATCAATAAAATTACCGTTATCGGTTTCCACTTGCTTTACAAAGCCGTTATCATCGCCAATAAGCCGTTTTATCCCGTCATTTGTTATTATTTTTATATTTTTTTGACCTGTAAGATAATTTTGAACTTGAGAAGCAAAATCAGCATCAAAATTGTTTAAAATTTGCGGGGCACGCTCAAGCATTGTTATGTCAGTATTATAAGCACTGAAAGATTCTAACAGTTCAATCCCAATATAACCCCCGCCTGCTATAACCACATTTCTTGAAGAATTAACAGCTTCTTTAATAGCAACTGCATCTTCTATTTCTTTTAAAACAAATACATTTTTTAATTCAACCCCATCAATAGGAGGAACAAAAGCTCTTGCGCCTGTTGCAATTAAAAGTTTTGAATACTGGTCGAAAAATTTTTCTCCTGTTTCCAGATTTATGATTTCTACTCTATGTTCTTCAGGCAAAATTTTTGTTACCCTATGACGTATAAAGATGTCTATGTTTTCTTTTTCTTTAAAATACTCTGGAGTCCTTACAATAAGTTTTTTTTCATCTTTTATAATGTCTTCTATGTAATAAGGCATGCCGCATGCAGAATATGAAATATGCCTGCCTTCCGTATATAAAGTTATTTTTAAATCAGGATCATCTCTTCTGGCTTTTGCCGCTGCTTTTGTACCTGCTGCAACCCCGCCAATTATTATCAGGTGTTTTTGCATGAAAATTTCTCCTTATAATTTCATATTATGAAAACCATATTATAAATTCTATATTATTTTATGTTAATTCGAATACTGGAGAAACTTTTAAAAAAATTAATTGTTACCCTTCTTAACTTTTTTCTTTTTAACGTTTGCAAAAACTTCCTCGAACGTTTCAATGGGAGTAAAAGAAAAACCGCATTCTTCTGCGATTATGCCGCCAAGCATAAATATTTCTTCCTGCGGATAAGTCCTGCAAAGAATAGCTCTCTTATTATAGGCGGTGCATTTTCCGGTTTCAGGATGAAGTTTTGTGCAGGCAAAAACAAGCCCCATATCGCTTTTTTCAATAACTTCAAGAAAATTGAAAAAATAATGAAGTTTTTTAAGGTTTTCGAACTCTTCCTCATCTTTTATTAAATGGTCATAATGCTTGATGTGTATATTTTTACAGCATTTCCCGCAAGCCTTGCATTTGCCGACTCTCTGGTATTTTTTACGTAAAATTTTTAGAACAAAAAATCTTTTAAATTTTTCATATAGTTTTTTCATGACTTTAAAATTTTATCACAATACTAATTTTCGCAAAGAAGCAATTGTCAAAGCAGTATTCTCTGCTTTATAAACATAATTGCCTGCGACAAGAGCGTTAGCTCCGGCTGAAACTGCGAGTTTTGCCGTCTCTGAATTAATACCGCCGTCAACTTCTATGTGAATATGGTCAAGTTTTTCTTTTGCAATAAGTTCTCTGACTTCAGAAATCTTTGGTAAAGCTTCCATAATAAAACTTTGTCCTCCAAAACCTGGCTCAACAGTCATAATTAAGACCAAATCCACTTTATGCAGAATTTTTTCTATAACGCTAACAGGAGTTTTTGGCTTGATAGAAATGCCTGCTTTTACTCCGAAGCTTTTTATTAAGTCTATAGTTTCATCAAGATTATTTTCACAGGCTTCTGTATGAACCGTAATAAAATCAGAACCTGCTGCCGCAAAATCTTTCACGAATTTAATCGGCTCAACTATCATTAAATGAACATCAAATAACATTTTAGTAATTTTTCGTATTGATTTAACTACAGGTGCGCCTATAGTAATATTGGGGACGAATCTGCCGTCCATTACATCAACATGAACCCAGTCTGCTCCTGCTTTTTCTATTTTTAGAATTTCTTTTTCAAGATTTGCAAAGTCGGCGGATAAGATTGACGGTGCAATTATAATATTTTTCATGAATTTACTTCTCCTTCAATCAATCCCAGCCCTATTAAAGCCATTTTTGCGGCGTTTTGATGCGCTTCTTTTTTAGATTTGCCTTCGCCAAAACCCAACTTCTGTCCTTTAATGTATACTTCAATAATAAAAATCCTGTTATGTGCCGGACCTTGTTCTTCTGCAACAATATATTCAGGAATTTCTATACCGTCCGCCTGAACATGTTCCTGAAGCATTGCCTTAAAATTATTTTTTGAAACTGATTCATCGATTGTTGTAACTTCATCTTCAAGAAGCTCTACCAGAAAATCATAAAGACCATCGAGCTTTCCATCAATATAAAATGCGCCCAGAATTGCTTCAAAAGCACACGCCAGAGTGGAAGCTCTCTTTCTGCCGCCGAGTTTTTCTTCGTGATAGCCAAGTTTTAGATAATTAGCCAGATTAATTTTGACTGCAAGATGCGCAAGAACTTTGTCACTTATGATAATTGCCCTGATTTTGGTCAGCTCGCCCTCTGTGTATTCAGGAAATCTTTCATATAAATACCTGCTTGCGATAAGCTTAAGCACTGCATCGCCGAGAAATTCCATTCTTTCGTTGTTTTTTAGGGTTTCATCCTTATTTTCAAAAGTAAAAGAACTGTGAGTCAAGGCAATATCAAGAAGCGCATAATCGTCTATGGTTAAATTTATGCTTTTTAAAAGTTCATCTATTAGCTTTTTTCTGTTTGTATCCTGCATTTGTATTTTCATTATTCTTTAATTTCAAAGGGATTATATATTTCTAATTCTTCTATTCTGTCAAAATCTTT
>DYOT01000158.1 GCA_020720345.1 Candidatus Caenarcanum sp. | reverse complement strand
TCCTGCGGTTTTGATAAATGATGTCTTTTGCACTGGTGCCGCATTTTTATGTTTCCTTATTTTTAATTTTATTCTTCTTCTATATTCTCGGGGGGGGGACGGTCGTCCCCTTTTATAAGAACTAGCTTTGCGTTATTCTTCTTCGATATTCTCTGGATTTGGTTTCAGCTTTAATCCGAAGGCAGAAAGTCTTTCGATAACTTCATCAGAAGATTTTTTACCGAAATTTTTGATATTTAATAAATCATGCTCTGATTTAATCAATAACTCTTCAAGAGAATTAATGCTTGCTCTTTTAAGGCAATTATATGCCCTAACAGAAAGATCAAGCTCTTCAATTCCGATTGTAGGAGTTTTTGTTTCCGGTTCCGGTTCTTCTTCAACTTGCTGTGTTGGTATTGTTGCTGATTGTCCTGTTAGTGCAGCTATAGGAATAAAGTGTTCAATCAGAAGATTGGCAGCTTTACTTAAGGCTGAGTTAACTTCGATACTTCCGTTTGACCAAACTTCCAGAGAAAGTTTGTCAAAATCTGTTACCTGACCGACTCTGGTATTTTCTACAGAATAGCTTACCTTTTTAATAGGCATAAAGACTGCATCTATAGGTAAAACGTCGATAGCATGATTTTTTTCAGGTGAAAACATATCTGTTGTTACATAACCTTTGCCTGTTTCAATAGTAATATCTGCATGGAAGCTTCCGCCTTCAGATATTGTGCAAATAAGCCAGTCAGGATTAATAACCCTAACACCAGCCGGCAATTGTATATCGCTGGTCAGAACAGGTCCCGATTTGTCTACGTCTATTCTTAAGTTGTAAACATCGTTATCTTCTGCTTTAACAACAAGTCCTTTAAGATTGAGCAGGATATCTGTAATATCTTCAACCACACCCGGTATTGAAGTGTATTCATGTGTTATTCCCTCAATTCTTACTGCCGTTACCGCAGCTCCTTCAAGGCTGGACAAAAGAACTCTTCTTAAAGCATTTCCGAGTGTTGTGCCATAACCTCTTTCCAGTGGTTCAACTACGAACTTACCGTATATTGATCCGTCTGAATCTGTCGTTGTATTTACGCATTTTATCTTTAAATCCATAATGGGTATTATACCTCCTGGGACTACTTCGAATAATATTCAACTATAAGCTGTTCTTTAACTGTAGGATCTAAATCTTCTCTTTCAGGTAAAGAATTTACAACTATTTTCAATTTTGACTTGTCGACGTCCAGCCAATTTACCCCTTCTGATGGAGTAAGCATTTCAATAGTATTTTTAATAAGTTCCTGACTATTCAGCTTTACGGAAATTACATCGCCTGCTTTTAGTCTATAAGAAGGAACATCAACGATTCTTCCGTTTACGAGAAAATGTCTATGTCTTATAAGCTGTCTTGATTGTTTTCTTCCTGCAGTAAGTCCGCCTTTAGCTATAACATTATCAAGTCTTGATTCAAGCATTTGAAGTAATAATGTTCCGGTAACGCCTGTTTTACGTGCTGCAAGTTTGAAATATTTTGAAAACTGCTTTTCTGATACAAGATAGGAAAAACGTACTTTTTGCTTTTCTCTAAGATGCACAGCATATTCTGACAATTTTTTCTTATTTTGCCCGTGTTGACCCGAACCATAAGGTCTTTTAGTTGCGGAACATTTAGGTGAAAGACAGCGATCTCCTTTTAGAAAAAGCTTTTTTCCCTCATTTCTGCATATTTTACATACCGGTTCTGTGTGTCGTGCCAATTTTTATGACTCCTTGTTCTTTTAATAGTTATTTTTCTTAGTTTATTTACTGTTTTTCGGAGCTTAGTGTTTTTATTTTATTTAAAACAGCTGCCGAAAACAAATTTAAATTCTTTTTTATACACGTCTTTTCTTGGGAGGTCTGCAACCGTTATGAGGGATAGGAGTTACATCTTTAATAAGAGTAATTTCAAGCCCTATTGACTGTAAACTTCTGATAGCTGTTTCTCTGCCCGAACCAGGACCTTTTACATAAACTTCTACTGTTTTCATGCCCTGTTCCATTGATTTTTTTGCAACTGATTCAGCCGCTGATTGTGCTGCAAAAGGAGTGCCTTTTCTTGCGCCTTTGAATCCGCTTGTCCCTGCACTTGCCCATGCAATTGCGTTACCAAGCATGTCTGTTGAAGTTACTATTGTATTATTAAATGTTGATTGAATGTGCACTCTGCCCTGAAGCACATTTTTTTTCTCTTTTTTCTTGACTCTAGCCTTTGGTTTAGCCATAACTTAATTATATTCTCCTGTTTTGTTTATTTTTATAGATTTAGATCCTTCGTTTCACTCAGGATAACTCATCTCTAGGACTCACTTCGTTCGTCAAGAGCTTAGTTATTTTTTCTTGGAAACAGGACCGGTTCTTTTGCCTCTTCTGGTTCTGGCATTTGTTTTTGTTCTTTGCCCACGAACAGGAAGACCTCTGCGGTGTCTCATTCCTCTGTAAGAGTTGATTTCGCTCAATCTTTTTATATTAAGTGATTCAAATCTTTTCAGGTCGCCTTCAACCTGATATTTTGATATTTCCTGTCTTAAGCTGTTAATTTCTTCTTCTGTAAGGTTATCGCTTCTTGTACTTTCAGAAATTTTGCAGTTGGCAAGTATTTCTTGAGCTCTTGTTGGGCCTATTCCGTATATATAGGTTAGCGCTACTACCATTCTTTTATTACGCGGAAGATCAACTCCGGCAATTCTGGCCATTAATTTCTCCTTTTATCTGTTTGATAGATTATCGTTTCTGCTTTTGAGTGCTGTTTTTGGCGTTTTATTTTTTAGTTAATTCAATAATTCATGCCGAAAACAAATTTAATATTGAATATTTGACAGTAAATAATAAGTTAATAAAAACATGAAAAACATTCAAGTTTTTTAATATGTTCCCGTTTAAATAAGTTTTACTTAAACGTTTGTGACGCATTATCCCTGTCTTTGTTTATGTTTTGGGTTTTCGCAGATTACGGCGACTCTGCCTCTTCTGCGGATGACTTTGCAATGTTCGCATATTTTTTTGACTGATGTTCTGACTTTCACTTTTTATCTCCTTGTCATTCTGAACTTGTTTCAGAATCTGATTATTTCAATCTATATGTTATTCGTCCTCTTGTAAGATCATAAGGTGTCAGCTCGACTTTAACTTTGTCTCCCGGCAGGATTCTAATGAAATTTTTCCTGATTTTACCGGATATATGCGCTAATACCATATGCTCATTCTCGAGTTTTACTTTAAACATAGCATTTGGAAGGGATTCCATTATCGTTCCTTCAAATTCTATTGTTTCTTTTGACATTAAGACCTCGGTTTTTTAATAAGTACACATTTAATTTGTAAACAAAATTAAATCCAGGATAAAAAGTTAATTTTACCCTACATTAAATTCTACAATGAACATGTTTTTTGACAAGTAATCAATAATAGTCATATTTTTGTTATACAAATCCAGCTAATTATCAGTAAATAAAAAGCTCTCGGTTGAGAGCTTTTTATTTGTCATATTTATTAATTTATTAACTAATTCAGCACTCTAAGAACTATTTTAAGCAATCTTGGATTTAAACTGTCATTGCGGATAGCAAA
>DYOT01000157.1:2341-3621 GCA_020720345.1 Candidatus Caenarcanum sp. | reverse complement strand
GTTCTCCAAGGATGTCCTAGAGATTGTTTTAATTATTCTGGCCGGAATCCCAGCTGCAAGTAAACCGGGAGGAATATCTGTCGTTACTACACTTCCTGCGGCTACAACAGAACCCTTGCCTACTTTAATCCCTCCTAACAGTATTACATTACAGCCAATCCAGACAAAGTCTTCAATAACTATGGATTTTGAAGGTTCCGATTTCCGTCTGGAAATATAATTGCTTGCCAGCTCATGCCTTGAACATGCAAAAACCGTATTAAAGCCGATATCACAACATTTGCCTATGTTTATAATGCCATTGCCAGAGTCAAAATAGACATTTTTATTAATAAAAGTATTATCTCCTATTAAAATATCATCTGAAAACTTGTGAATAGTCATTCCTGTCATTATTTTGACATTTTTGCCAAATTTAAAACCAAATAATTTTAAAATAGAAGCTCTTATTCTTGCAACAAAAGCACCCCAGCCCATTAAATCGAGTATTTTTAATAACAGGTAAGTAAAAAAGCTTTCTATTTCTTTTCTTAAGATTGTTTTTAAAGGTTTAGCCGGCATCAAATAAATCCTCAACATATACCTGAAATAAATTTGTATTTTAATTTAATAAAAGTTTTTTGAAATATTAACATGGAAATAAATTTTAAAAATCGGCATTAATGGTAAAATAAAGTTTAAAAACAGGCATATTTTGAGAAAACAGATAATGAAAAAACTTGCTTTTGTTATAAACGTATTTAGGGAAGATGGTTTTCACAGCGGGGGAGAAAGAGTTTTTTACGAACTCGTAAACAGGGCTGTAAATTATGGCTGTCTAGTTGACCTATATTGCACTACTTATCTTGGAAACAAGAATAATCTCAAATCTAAAATCAATAAAATCAACTTTATTGGTCATCCAAAAGATTTTAAATATTCTGAAAAAATAGAAAAATTTTATACTGAAGTAAAAAAATTAATTCAGTATGAACATTATGACCATGTGATTTCGGAAAACATTGCGCCTGCTATAGATATTGGCATACTACAGGGACATTCCCTGATTCATTATAGTAAATTCAACGTGAATATCTTTTCAAAACTTTTATTTATGGCTCAAAAACACAAATCTATAACTGCGCAAAAAAAATGGCTTAAGCAGGAATATAGCAAGATAATAGTTCCTTCTAACGTTCTAAAAGAAGAATTAAAAAGTAATTTCAATATAAGCGAGGAAAAATTTGTTATAATTTATCCGGGCGTTGATATTTTACAATGTCATCCTGAGCCCTTTTGTC
>DYOT01000157.1:0-2241 GCA_020720345.1 Candidatus Caenarcanum sp. | reverse complement strand
TCCTGAGAGAAACGAAGGATCTGTTAAGCGTAGATTAAGGTCAACATTCGCAAGCCGGACAGATTCTTCGGCGCTGCCTCAGAATGACAAAGAAATAATGACTTTTGGACTTTCTGCGCCCAGCTTTGCTAAGAAAGGCGGAAATATTTTTCTTAAAGCATTATCTATCCTTAAGAAAAAAGGCTATAAGTTTAAAGCAAAAATTATCTATTCCAAATCAGGTAAAAATTTATGGCTGCAAATTTTGCTGTTTTATTACGGATTAAGGGAATTTATAGAATTTTTGCCTTATCAGGAAAACATGTGTTACTTCTATAATTCCGTAGATATAGTTGTTATGCCGTCTTTGATGGAAACATTCGGGCTTGTTGCTTTGGAATCTATGTCTAAAGGCAAACCTGCTGTTGTAAGTTCTTTTTGCGGTGCTTCCGAAATTTTGCAAGATGAAGAAAATAGATTTATCTTTGACATGAAGAAAAATCCTGCCGAAAATCTTTCTGAAAAACTGATTTATTTTATTAAAAACAGGGATAAATACCCTGAATTCTCACAAATTGCGTACGAAACTGCCCTTAATCACAATTGGAAAGATTTTTGTGATAAATTTTTTGAGATAATTAATATAACCCAAAAAGCAGAAATTAAAAAATGAAAAAAATTGCTTTTGTAATAAGACTTTTCCAAAAAGACAGCTTTCATGGAGGCGGTGAAAAACTTTTCTCCAACCTCATAAAGAGATTTGCCTCCAAAGACTATGAAATAGACATTTATTGCAGCAAGGCAGACATTGAAGCAGCGGAAGGCATTAATAAAATCATAATTATAGACAGGAATTACGACCATTTAAAGCCTGAAACTATGGAGAATTTTTATGAAGAAGTTGTAAATTATACTAAAAATAAGGATTATGACTTTGTTATTTCTGAGAATATAAGTCCCCCTGTCGATATAACTTTTCTTCAAGGTCATTCCCTTGTAAACAGGCTTAAAAGAGATAAAAATCCACTGGAATCCTTTTTATACAACTTCAGAAAAGTTAAAATTGAGCGCATAAAATTTCAAAAAAAATGGATGGAGGAAGGCTATCGGCATATTTTTGCGGTTTCTGAGATTTTAAAGAAGGATATTGTTGAAAATTATGGAATAGCAGAGGATAAAATTTCTGTGATTTATCCAGGAGTAGACATTGCATTGTCAGATTTTAGCCAGCATACATCAGGAAAGAAACCAATAACTTTCGGATTAGCTGCTCCAGGGTTCAAGATTAAAGGCGGTTTTATTTTTCTTAAGACGTTGGGATTGCTTAAGAAACAGGGCTATGACTTTAGGGCAAAAATTATTTATCCCAAATATCAGAAAAATTTAGGCGTAAAATTGCTAATTAAGCTTTTAAATATTGAAAAAAATGTGGAATTTTTGCCTTATCAGGAAAATATTCAAAATTTTTATGATTCTATTGACTGTCTGGTTGCTCCCTCAATAGAAGATACTTTTAACCTTGCTGTTCTGGAGGCAATGGCTAATTATAAACCATGCATAGTAAGCACAAATGCCGGAGCTTCCGAGATTATAACAGACGGTAAAAACGGATTTATCTTTGACATAAGAAAAAAACCTGCAAAAAATCTTTCTGAAAAATTGATTTTTTATATAGAAAATTCAGGAAACCACAGCAAAATTGCCCAAAATGCCTTTGAAACAGCTAAATATTACAGCTGGGACAGAACTTTTGTACAGTTTATCGATAGATTGCAACAGATTTCTTCAACAAATAAATCCCAAAAATAAATCCTCCTTTGAGAGGGAGGATAAAACAATCGCACTTACACAACACACATATTTTAAAAATTTTGAGGAGGTTTGCCAGACAATAATTCTTTTTTATTTATCCCAGAAACCTTTAAGCTTTACCGTTGGTATCTGGAGATGAACTTTCGTTTTCAAGTCCGCATGGACTTTATAAGATAACGACATCATATTTATTTTTTTCCACATATCGTCAGGACTTATTTTCTCTTCGCTAAAACTGCAAGTCTTAACATTGGCATAATGCCTTACGAGAGCCCTGTCGATAGGGTCTTTAGCACCTATCATATTTCTTCCTGTCTTGTTATTGTTTATTGTTGCCTTACATATATATAAAAAATAATTATTAGATATATATTCAATAAATACCAAAATCGTTACAATAATTAATATTGTTTTTTGATATATCTAACTTAAATTTGGTTTCTTATTTAT
>DYOT01000156.1 GCA_020720345.1 Candidatus Caenarcanum sp. | reverse complement strand
ATAAATTTATGATTCAATATATTCTTTAAGTTTTTTGCTTCTGTTAGGATGTCTGAGTTTTCTTAAAGCTTTCGCTTCGATTTGTCTGATTCTTTCTCTGGTAACACCGAAAAGCTGTCCGACTTCTTCGAGCGTTCTCTGTCTTCCGTCATCCATACCGAATCTAAGTCTAAGAACATCTCTTTCTCTTGGAGAAAGACTTCTTAAAACTTCGGCGAGGTCTTCTCTGAGAAGTTCGTGAGCAACTGTCATTACAGGCGCATCAGCGTCTTTGTCTTCGATAAAATCACCCAACCTGCTGTCTTCTTCTTTTCCGATAGGAGTTTCTAAAGAAAGAGGCTCCTGAGCAACTTTAATGATTTCTCTAAGTTTATTAATAGTTATTCCCATAGCCATGGAAATTTCTTCTTCATTAGGCTTACGGCTTAAGTCTTGAGCAAGCTTGCGGGTGATTTTTTTAAGCTTGTTAATGGTTTCCACCATATGTACAGGGATTCTTATTGTACGTGCCTGATCTGCAATAGCCCTTGTAATTGCCTGTCTAATCCACCAAGTGGCATAAGTACTAAATTTATAGCCTCTTTCATGGTCGAATTTTTCAGCTGCCCTGATAAGCCCGAGATTGCCTTCCTGAATAAGGTCTAGGAATAACATTCCTCTGCCTACATATTTTTTTGCAATACTGACTACCAGTCTCAGGTTTGCTTGTACCAGCTTACGTTTTGCGACTTGCCCCGCATTTCCGCCGGTTACGATTTTTCTGGCAAGATCAATTTCTTCATCTGCTGTAAGAAGCTGGATTCTTCCAATTTCTCTAAGGTACATCCTGACTGGATCATCAAGAGGGATTCCTTTTGGAGGAGTAAGGTCAATACCTTCAACTTCTTCTTCTTCTTCAGCGTCATCTTCTTTAATTTCAACATCTTCTTCTTCAGTTTCAATAAGACCAACTACATCAGCCCTTCCGAAGAGACTGTCTATCTGATCGTTACCTATGCTATCAGAATCATCTCCGAGGAAATCATCCAGGGAGGCGCCGCCGCCTTTTTTGCTGTATTCTTTGTCAATCATACCAGTTATATTATCCTCTTACTTAGTTATTAACGCTTTCTACTCTTGACCTGTTTTGTTTAATCATCTCTTTGACAATTTCCTGGTCTTTAAGAGATAAAACATCATTGTTATTTGACTCATGATATTGTGTTTTTAATTGCGTTTGCCGTTGTGAAAAACCATAATGTTTCAAATATGCCACGTGATCTTTAATAAATTGTTCTAATGAAGCTGCGTCCATCTCTTGTTTATCGCCAAGTGAGCATATTATATCCACTAAAGTTTTTTTTGCATTTTCGTTCCCGGCAAGTCTTGCGAATAGGTCGCTTGACAATTTTGCGGGGTCGTTTATTTTACTTAGTGATATTTCTATTTCGTTCCTGATTAGATTTATGCTTTCGTCAGTAAAACTGACCTCCTTTAGATAATCATTAATACATAAAAGCGGAAGATTTTCACTACCGAGAAAGTATAAACTTAACAAATTCTTTTGCGCTATGATGTGTTTTTCCTCAACGCTTTGTTGGGCAAGGACACTTGAAATTTCCTTTTTGATTTTTATTAATTTTTGTGAATTTTTCTTAACTTCAAGGCTTAGTGTTTCTTCATTTATTTTGAGTTTTTCAGAAACAAGTTTTATATATTCGTTTCTTATGATAGTGTTTTGAACGTCTGAAAGTATTGGAATCAGCTCCTTTGTAAGTTTTGCTTTGTCCTGCGGAGTCTCAATTTTACCGCTTGATTTTATTATCCTATTTATTTGAAAATCTATCAAAAGCGGGGCATTGTTAATAACATTTCTGTATGCTTCAGCACCTTCTGTCCTTAGAAATTCATCAGGGTCTTTCCCTGTAGTGTTCGAAATAACTCTTATTTCGCATACCGAGCGGTTATTTTTGTCAGCAATAGGCGCAAAGTTTTCATCAAACTGTTTTATCTCACCAAGTCCTGAAAAAACAGACTTAATAATTTCAGCACCGCGGTCTGTTGCATTAATTCCTGCCTCATCTGAATCAAACGCAAGATAAATCCTTCTGGAATCAGTATATCTGGCTAGTATTTTGATATGCTGTTCGGTTAATGCTGTTCCCAGTGTGGCAACTACGTTGGTAATCCCGTGTACATGCGCTGTAATTACATCAAAAAAGCCTTCCATAATTATTACGCTGTCCTGCTCTTTAATTGTTTCTTTAGCTTGATAAAGCGCAAAAAGGCTTCTGCTTTTGTTGAAAACAGCTGTGTCAGGTGAATTTAAATACTTTGGATTCTGGTTTTCTTCGAGCGCCCTTGCTCCAAAAGCAATGAAATCACCTTTTTCATCCAGTATAGGAATCATTATTCTGTTTCTGAACCTGTCAATGAAACCTTTACCTGTGGATTTTTCAGAAATTAAACCTGCTTTTTCAAGAATGTCAGTTTTGACGTTTTTAGCAGCAAAATAATTTATCAAACTGTCAAATTTTCCTGAGGAATAACCAATATTAAATCTTTTAATAACAGCTTCATTTATTTTTCTGTTAAAAAGATAATTTCTGGCTTTTTCAGCTTCAGGAGATTCCAATAGATTTTTCATGAAGAAATTTGCAGTTTCTTTGTTTAATTCCAATATTTGCTTTTTGAGTTCTGTTTTTTCGGAAGTAAATCCGTAAGCAGGCATCTCTATTCCAAATTTTTGGGCAAGCTCTATAATTGTTTCGTGAAAATTATTGTTGTTAATTTTCATAAGGAAACTAATTGCATCTCCGCCTGCCCCGCATCCAAAACATTTAAAAATGCCTTTATCAGGATTTACAGAAAATGATGGAGTTTTTTCCTTGTGAAACGGACAAAGCCCTGAGTAATTACGACCTGATTTTTTCAGCGCAACATGTTCGGAAACCACATCAATAATATCAAGACGATTTTTGATTTCGCCAAGGACATCTATTGAAGGATTTTTTATGTTGTTTGTCATAATTGTTTTTCTTACACTTTTTCTCTTCTTACTTACTATAAGTTTTCTAAAAAAAAAAGTTGATAGTAAAATCAAAAAATATTCATAAAACTTTACAGATTCTACAAACATTGATGTTATATGATATATTTTACTGTTAGTTATAATTGCCCATAAAATGGGATAGGAAACGTAATAATGATAAAAGCGTCAATAGTTGGATCAACAGGTTATGCGGGAGAAGAATTAACAAGAATTTTGTTAAACCATTCGGAAGTTAAAGTTGTGCATGTTACTTCGCATACATACACAAATCAGCGTTATGACAGTGTTTATCATAATTTTAACAAAAATTTTGACAATATTTGCGAAGAAGAAGACATTGATAAAATAGCTGAGGATTCTGATGTAATATTTATAGCTCTTCCGCATGGCATGGCTATTAAAAAGATAAATAAAAAAATTCTTGAAAAAACAAAAATTATTGATATTGGAGCAGATTTCAGGCTGAAAGATGCAAAAACATACGAAGAATGGTACAAAACAGGACATGACTCTCCTGAAATTTTAAAAGAAAGTGTTTACGGGCTTTGTGAATGGAAAAGAAATGAAATTAAAACAGCAAGAATAATAGCAAACCCGGGAT